>JAUVBH010000265.1 GCA_030591285.1 Thermoplasmatota archaeon | reverse complement strand
TCAGCTTTGGATAACATCAAGATGTCAATATTCCCTCCATCCGTGACCTTTACAGAAATGTTGTAGATCCCTTTCTGAAGTGTGAGCTTGTAGTACCTGGCACCACCTTCTGGTATGTGTGTTATCTCAACCTCCGGATACATCCCGTACCAAGTCGTCGTGATGATCTCATGATAATAACCTATCTGAACTCCATGGTAGGCAGAATAATTACCAAGGACCTCAACTGTTTCAGGAAGATAGATAGCACTTTCAAGGACCTCAAATGTCTCAATTACTTCGAAGGTTCCTCCCAGTTCATCTATCAATTCCATCCTTATCTCATGATCGCCGACAGTGTGATAGGTATGGTTCACAACTGGGCCAATAAGATGTGTCCCATCACCCATAAACCAGTGAACTTCAACATTCATACCTTCCGGGTCTTTGATATTCTCGGAGTAGAAGGAATAGGTACGATCATCAAAGATATACGTAGCCTTTCCAAGTTCTCCCGATGGAGGTTTGTTATTTGGAATATCGACTGTAAGGGTCTTTGATCCTATATCTAACCCATCAGAGACCGTGAGTGTCACACTGATCTTCCCGGAGATGTGAAAGATATGTTCAACAATTGCGCCTTCAGAGACATTCCCGTCCCCGAAGTCCCATGTATAGCTTTTGATACCGTCACCGTCGAGATCATGTGATCTTGTTCCATTGAAAATGAGAGGAGCACCCAGTGCTTCTTCAGAATCCAATCTGGGAACCGCAACAGGGATGCGATTTGAATTCACAAGTATGGTCAAATTATCAATATCCTGGAACTCTCCATCATTTACGGTGAGTGTTACATTGTAATTTCCAGTCTCCTTAAAAGAGTGATTTATAACGACGCCTGTTTTCTTTTCACCGAGGAGGTCCCATTCATAGGTCAGTTCATCACCATTGGGATCGGATGATCTGGATCCATTGAGGATGAACTCTTCCCTGCGATCCACCGAGATATCAGATCCAGCATTGGCTTTCGGTGGGGCCCTCTTTTCGATCTCTACGGTAATAGCGTCCATATCTGTGAACTCTCCATCGGACACTTTCAAAGTAACATTAAATGTCCCTGGAATGGGGAATATATGGGTGACATTCTCTCCCTCTGCTTCGACCTGGAAACCATCGGAATTATTGAAATCCCATTGAAATGTCAACTCATCCCCATTTGGGTCCAAAGACCGATTCCCGGTGAATAATATCTCCCTTCCATCAAATCCATGGATGTTGTCACCAGCGTGAGCATAGGGGATATTTTGGACATAAGGGAGTAGGATCTTGTCATTCTCAGAAAGTCTAAGTGCGATATAATCTCTAAAAGGTCTGACCTGTCTAACCCGTAGTCTGGCAGTTCCATTCACCATATCGGACCATGTACCGGTCATGGAAGTTGGATCTGCATCCACTTTCTTGATGGACGTGCCGCTGCTCGATGGAACGAAGACCTCATTGAAACCAAGAATGACCTCGAAGTTACCATCTCCTTTCTGATCCAAAAGGAGTTCAAATTCAAGTTTCACCTCAAGCTTTGCATCGTTTATCACAAGCAGATCCAGACTTGCATTCAGTGCGCTATTGAATTGTCCAAAGATACCACTACCATCGATATTTTCCCAATCTCCGAACTTGTTGATCGTGAATGGTTCATCATCACAGGATATTCTACCAAGGACTGGACCCTCATTCAAATAGAGAGTGGTGGAATCGAAAGGATCATCTGGACCACCATTGATATTGGTCAATGGAAGAATAAGTAATATGAATGAAAATATGATCACAAAACTCAAAGATGGTCTCATTCTCCTTCCCCATGGGAAATCGATGACTTCGTTGATTAGGTTTTCTACCAGACATTGCTGGGGATACGGTATTAGGTGAATGGTGCCATGTTATCCTATGATCCAAATTTCTAATTCAGATAAAGATATTCCCAAGGCACTTTCGTATTGGTTCATAGTCCATTTCATCATTGATATCTCACTTGCTTTACCGCTTTTCTTCTTCCCGGAACAGACACTGGAACTGTTCGGATGGGAGCAGATAGATGTCTTACTTGCCCGAGTGGTTGCAGCTGCTCTATTTGGCATTGGAATTGAATCACTGATAGGAAGGAATACCTCCCTTGATGGTTTCAAGAACATGCTGAATTTGAAGATAATATGGTCGTTAACAGCTTCAGCAGGCATTGCATGGTCAATGATCGCTGGGGCCCAGGGAAGACCATTGATGGGGTGGCTTGTTCTGGCGACCTTTGTGATATTCCATTTCATCTGGTGGTACTGGAGAATTAGGGTGGGAAAACTGTTGAACTCGTCAGATAGCTAGATCTGTTTTGGAATCATCCCAGATCAGCTTGTTCTTCACGAATATCGCCATACCGAATGTCAATGGACCAACCCTGCCCATGAACATTAAAAGGATCACAACTATCTTTCCCAGTGTTGTCAAACTTGAAGTGAAATTCATGGATAATCCTACTGTTCCAAGAGCTGATGCGGCCTCGAACAGGGTCTCCATCAAACCTGCATCCTCCGTTAGAGTGAGGAGATAAACACCCAAGAATAGGGCTCCAAGGTACAATGCAAAGGTGGCATTGGCCTGTCTGATCCTATCCGTTGGTACCAGCTGTCTCCAGAATCGGACCTGCTTTTTATTTGTCAATACGGACCTGATCTGTCCAATGACCGCTGTCAGCGTGGTGGATTTCATACCACCACCTGTTCCTGCAGGTGAAGCTCCAATTATCATCAGGATCACTGTTAAAAAGAGAACTGATCTGGCCATTGAAGCAACCGGCATGGTATTGAAACCGACAGTTGTCATGGAGGTCATTGTCTGGAAGAAGGCTGCCAGTATCTTCTCTCCGCTTCCAAGGTCTCTGAAGGAGCCCTCGGAGATAAGGACAATAAATGTGCCAATGACCAGGATCAAGGTGGTGGTTCTGATGATAACCCTGGTCGTGAAGGAGAGGTGTTCTGTCCTTCCTGTGTACTTGTTGAAAAGATCCACAAAGACTATGAATCCTATGGCCCCTGATATCGAAAGGATCGACACGATGAAAGTGATCCAGAAATTTCCTGTGAACTGTTCCAGGTTTCCTGAGAAAAGTGAAAAACCTGCTGTACAGAATGCT
>JAUVBH010000071.1 GCA_030591285.1 Thermoplasmatota archaeon | reverse complement strand
GTACCGATATCGCCATTGAATATACAGGATGTGAGGTCACCCTTGCCAGAATCAAGCCTCATAGCTCTCTTCAGCACTTTTTTCTCCTCGTAGGTCAGAGGCATCATGTTAGGTGGAATCACTACATTCTGTTTAATCCTTACCAATGAAAATGATTTAGACCCATTACCACCATATCCAGATGATGAGCGAGCATAAGATCATAAACGATCCCGTCCACGGCACGATCAAGATCTCAGGTCCGATGCTGGATCTTGCTTCCACTCCGGAGATCAACAGATTGAACCAGATCAGACAGCTGGGTCTTGCATATCTTGTCTTTCCTGGGGCCCATCACACCAGATATGAACACTCTTTTGGTGTGGGACATGTGGCCGGGTTGCTGGCCAATGGCCTTGGATTGGAGGATAAAGAGGTCCAGTTTGTGAAAGTAGCGGGCCTTCTGCATGACCTTGGACATGGACCCTTCTCTCACACAATGGAAAAGATATTCCACGACAGGATAGGGAAGGACCACATGGAGATAACCGGGGACATCATCACTGGAAAGATAGATCAGTGGGAAGAAGGCTTCTGGGAAAAGCAGGGGGTCGATCGGGGTCCAACCATCCCTGAACTACTTGAAAAGTGGGAAATGGACCCCAAAGAGATCTCTGCCCTGATCTGCCAGGAGAACACACAAACTCCCCATGGACAGGAGACATTGAAAATTCAGGATGACCAGGCCTATTTCTCCAATAAACAGTATCTTTTCCAGATAATACATTCTGCTCTTGACGCTGACCAATTGGACTTTCTATTGAGAGACTCACATTACACTGGAGTGGCGTATGGGATAATCGACCTCGATCGAATAATCACAACAATAACTCTCTTCCACGGAGAATTGATGGTGGAAAAGAGAGGCATCTCATCCTTGGAGGGAATGCTGGTAGCAAGATCATTGATGTATTCCTCGGTATACTTCCATAAAACCGCAAGGATCGCAGAATCCATGCTATGTCGTGCAGGTGAACAACTAACGAATGAAGATCTGCAGGAGGTATGGAAAATGTCTGACGGTGAGGCACTGAAATATATGAGGGATCGGGGAGGACTTTGTGGAGAGATCGCCACCAGATTGAGATACCGAAAATTGTTCAAATCCGCTTTCAGGTTGGAATCTGAAAACCTAGTCGGAGAAAATGATAAGGCAGACAGATATCGAGATATCATCAAGGAACTTGCTGATGAGAAGAATGCAAGGAGAAAAGAGAGGGAGATCGAAAGAAAGCTTTCCATTCCCGAAGGGAGGGTGATCATTGATGTTCCAGACCCCAGCCTGACCCTGTCTGAACCAAGGTTGAAGAGAACAGATGTCAAGGTAATGGGTGAAAGACCAGAGATCCTGTCACGGATCTCTTCGTTGGCGAGGGCTCTTCAGGTGAGACCACCCATTCCATGGTGTTTGATGGTGTCGTGTCCTGAAAAGTACAGGGATGAAGTTGGAAAGATATCAAGATCAGTTGTCATGGAAGGTCTATGAGAAAAGATACTGAAAGGTCAGGACCCCGAGAACACCCAATGAAACAGACAGTGTTACCGCCAGGATGTAGATCAGGAAGGGGGTTACCGACCTTTTCTTCTCAAATAGTCCCCTGAGCTGTCTTATTCGATAGGACCATTTGTAGAAACGATCCAACTCTGTAAGTTCCTGAAGGGGGTCATCCCCAACCTTGAACAGAAGTTCGTAACCCAATATCGTCACCTTCACTGTTGGAGCAGGAAACCACATTCAATACAGACAACATCCTCCGAATCTACCACGGCAGAGCAGTTGGGACAGGTGATCCGTGGAGTGATAACACCGCTTTCCTCAAGCTTCTTTGTTAACCTCTTGAAAAGTGATTCAACCTCTTCCAGAGACCTAACATTGGTGCACATCAACCTTCCATCATCCATTATTATGACAACGGCGTATGTGTTCTTGGGTCTCCAGATGACACCTGGGAAATTATCAGGATTGTACTCGGAATCACCCAATCTTTCTGATACATCCTTCAGATTGATCTTTGCATTCAGATTGGACGAGGCCATTACGTTCTCTATCTGATAGTTAACCAAACCTATCCCTGACGGGAAAGTGGGTCAAGAGGTATATTGACTTTTTGTCAACATTCTCCACTCCGATGAAGATATCCGGTGGAATATACACAAAACAATGAATATCACCAACAAAATACAGGTCCGCAATGATGGAGCTGAAACCCAGATTGGACGAACATTCCAGAACCATCATTCTGGATTTTATCAAGGACAGGTTCAGAGAAGCTGGTTCTTCCTGTGCGGTTATCGGACTCAGCGGAGGATTGGACTCTTCTCTGGTGCTCGGTTTGACAGCTGAAGCTATCGGACCTGAAAATGTCAAAGCAATATTCCTACCATACGGCGACCTTGGAGGAAATGATAGGGACTTCGCCCGTATGTCAGCTTCAGCATTCGATGTCGAACTTCAGGAAATTGATATAACTCCCATCATCGAAGCGATCCCGCTTGAGATGGAAGGAATGGTCAAAGGCAATGCTCAGGCCAGGGCGAGGATGATGGTTCTCTATACATTATCCAATAAATACAACGGTCTGGTCATGGGCACATCCAACAAAACGGAACTGCTCCTTGGATACTTCACAAAGTATGGTGATGGTGGAGCCGATCTTTACCCCATCGGCGACCTTTACAAGACACAGGTGAGGGAACTCTCAAGAGAGATCGGAGTTCCACAGGAGATAATCGACAGACCACCATCTGCAGGGTTGGTAAAAGGTCAGACCGATGAAGCGGATCTCAGACTCCCATACCCTGTTATTGACCAGGTACTATTTGGATATCTAAGGGATATGGATCTCCAGGAGATAGCTGACAGAATTGATCTTACAACCACAACTGTGGATGAGATGGATAGATCGGGATTCGAGCCCCCTGTCACGGAGGAAGATGTCTCAGGTATCATTTCAGCTATGAAGGTATCCAAACACAAGAGATGGTCCTTGATAGTTCCAAAGTTGGAGATCGCCACGGTTGGTCTGGATCTAAGAGAAAGGTGGTGAAAGATCCATGGAGACCATCTGGTTGATACCGGTTCATGTCAGACCGGTGGTCTCTTTTGAAGGACTTGGTAAAGGAGAAATAAAGGACCCCACAACCGGCCTGGACAGGTTCAACTTGACAGACATTGGGGATGTCCTCTTTAGACAATTCACAGCAAAGGGAGCTGAAATAGTTTTCAAAGGCGTTGACCTTCCTTTTCCATGGGAGATCGTTTTCAAGATGAACAAGGAACCAAAAGCCTCCTTGAAAGGTCTGAAGGTTGGTCCAAGCACCTATAGATCGATCTTCAAACTGATCTTCTTTGAAGGAGACGATGTTGACCCCATTATCAAGGATTGCCTGGAAGAGATCGGAAGGGATGTCCTTGATTCACCTTATTGGGATGATCCAAACTGGCAGCAATTTCAGAAAGTGTACAAACTTCAAAGGGATAAGGTAGTTGGATCCAATGCAGAGACCATCAGAAAACTCTGATCAGAACTCCATATCCATCCAGGTATCTGTGAATGAGTCAACAAGGTCATCCATGAATGATTTCTTGTAGATTATCAAGGTCTTGGATACAGTATCCGGATCCACAACGTAGAACTTCTTGGTTCCACTATCATCCTCTTCATTTAGGACCTCCTTCTTCATCATCTTCTTAAGATGGAATGATAGTGTCGAACCTGATATCCCAAGTTCTGCTTTCAGATCACGGTGTCTGGCACCGGGGTTCAACATTAAAAACACGATAATTGCCCTTGGTACATCTTTCCTGAGAAATGCCAGGACCCTCTTTTCCTTGGATCCGATCTTCCCTTCGGTGTAGTACCTCTTGTATCTGCCTTCCATCCTTGCAACTATCATGTCCCGCTTCAGCATGTAATTGATATGGTATTCAACGACCCCCATGGGGATATCCAACCTTCTGGAGACCTCTCTGAAGTGTACTCCTGGAGAGTTCTCTATGAGATCGAATATCCTCCTGCGGGTGTCGAGCTGGAGCGGGTCCTCTTTCATTTGCCGATCACCGAAGCCTCAGGACCTGCCCTTCCGAAATAACGCGATATAAAGCGTTAACAGGACAAGAACGTCGATCGCAAGCATCAGATCGAATGAACCGGCAAATCCCCTGGGAACCTTCACGAGGTCAGTCAAATAGAGACCTATCGCGAGGAAAAGACCCTTCAGAAAGAAAAGGACGAAGGCAATGGTTACCATTCTTACCTTCGGGTTCCCTGTCCTTCTGTAGGACATATACCCGATCACTGTCAGGGCGAGGGAGAGGATTATCAGCAATCCGACCAGAATATCTTTCAGTGCTGCGGCCACATCTAGAAACTCCATTCAGATACCACCCCCCTTCTTTACCTTGGCATATCTATTCCTCAGATAGATCGAAGCCCCCACCACCAAGATACCGATCAACAGTCCAATGAGCATTATCAGTGGATTATCGGCAACGAACCTTGATTCCTCATTGATCTCTGGGATATGATCTGGATCCATTCCGACTGTTGGATCGTGGTGTATCAATTGTACGTCTCCTGCAAGAGGGTAGGTGAACCGGATCTCAACTTCATTATCCATGATCTCAAAACTGCTCTGGGCTTGAGTATCTGTATCCAGGACTACAGACCCTACTGTGATATCTTCTGTCCATGAGTAGATCCCTTCAGTTCCCTTCTCTCCAATAACCCTTAGAATGAAGTTATCTGGATCGAGTGTCCCTTCTTCCGGTCCATCCTCGATCGTCCGGATCCCACTTTCATCCTTGAGGACATGCATTACAGAGATGAAATCAGCATCAAGAGGTTGCCAGAGATCGATATCGATGTCGAATTTCTGTGTGACATCTTCCTCTCTCATCATACTGGAGCTGATCCTGAATGTCACTTTGGCCCATGCTGCAACTGTTGTGGAACCTACCAATCGAAGTTGGACAACACCGTAAAGCGAAATATCGTAACCAGAGCTGATATCAAGGTCCAGCGTCCAATCGACCGCGGTGAGATCACCCTCGTACTTCTTCTGGTCGATAGATGGGTCCCAGTCACCATCAGAATCACTGTCAAGATGTGCCTGGATAGTGGTATAGGTTAGAGATGAGATCGATCCCATCTTAGTATCGTTCGTATAGTAGAACATCAGCTGGGGTTTGGTTTGATTTATGGAAACTGTCATCACATCCCCAACAATGAATACCTTATCACCGCGAAGTGAAACCGTGACCTTTCCAGATCCTTCCGGAGCCTCGAATTCCTCCGGATCGTAGGTTTCCTTCGTAACTATCTCCTTCACTACTGGGTCGATCTCTGAATCCTTTGAATACAATTGAAGCTCGATCTGATAGTGTCCTTTCACTCCATATTGCGATATCTCTCCCCCCGAGAACCGAAGCTCCATAACATGTTCTCCGATATCAAGGACCTCGAGTCCCGGGTTGGAAACCGAATTGTCATCGAACATGGACCCGTACAGACCGTACGAACCACCTTCAAAAACATCCACGGTTACGGTCAGGACAAGATATTCTGCGAGACCGTCATCGTCACTATCTTCCAGGGTCTCAACGATGGTTCCCTCGAAGGAGATGGGGGTCGATCCTTGACCTGTTCCAAAAATTGGGATCAGGATGGTAAGCGTGATCAGAAAAGCTATGAGCAGGACCATCGCAGATCGCGGACCCTTACCCAGCCGAATTGACCTTCCCAGCATGATTTTGACACTCCCTGGCGGTCGCTACTTCTGGAAAAGGTCCGGTTTGCATATAAAAGGTTTGTAGAGCGTACATTGAACTAAATCTGGAAATAATCCACATCTCATGTGAAAACATCGTTGGGAATATTCACAATATCCAATCCCATCTCCGATGAAAGTTCATCCACCCCATCACCGGGGCGATTGTTGATGTGAAGCACCATCAGACCTTTGCCTGCATTCTCCCAGATACTGTTCAGCATTTCAAGAAGGGACCTGACCCTCTCATCATTGCTGTAGGTCCGAAGTTCCGAAATGTTGTCCAGAACAACAAGGTCCACATCCTCCAGAGATAGCGAATCAACCTCCTGGTCGACCTTGTATAATTTGTAAACCATTGGGATATCCAGGGTTTCTCCGTCATTTGTCAATATAACTTCAGGTACATTCTTTCCACTACTTCTCCCCGATACTCCAAGAACAATATCCATGAAATGGATCGACCTTATGGGGACCTCTCTGTTCTGAAGCAGTTTCTGGATGAATATATGAGGTCTCCCCACACAGATGTAAAGTATCCTGATCTTCTTAACATTGACAAGATAGGACATCAAGTGTGCTGAGAAATGATTAACAAAGAAGGGTGAGAAGGACAGTAGATACCTGGAATTGGTTGAGAGGAGGTCCAGATATTCAAGTAGTTTTTGTGGGATCTCATTACCATTCATTTCATCACCTCATTTGAACCCCACTTGGACAGATAGACCATCCTTTGAAATATCGACCATATGTTTTCCGGTCATGTGGTCCGTCCCCCTCATTTTCAAAACTTCGAGATATCTCCTCCTTCCATCTGAATGTTCCAGATGATAGAGGATGATTATTCCATCAGCAGTATATGCAGGTTCCATGGGATAGGAATGTGTCGGAGTGGATTCTCCGGTCATCAAGGTGACCGCCTGCCAATTCTTCAGGGATTGTGAAAGGTCGAAGAGGAATTCGCGATAAGAATCTTTTAAAATATTCTCCATGGAGGTTATTGGGTCGATGACGATCCTCTGGGGCATGTGTTCAACGATCTTGTCCTCGATCACTCTCTTGAGGGTCTCGTATCTATCCTCGGGAGGATACTTTGATTTGAAATATGGTCCCAGGTCGAAATAGGCAATACTCTTCCCGATCGCATCCTTGTCAACGAAACTGAACCTTGATGTGAACCGTAGCATCCAGTTCGTTGGTTCGGAAAGAGTTGTCAAGTAGAGACCTTTCTCTCCTCTTTTCGCACCTTCGAATAGGAACTGAAGACAGAAAGTGGTCTTCCCGGATCCTGTGTTTCCTGCAAGCAGCATTGTCGATGGGAAGGGGAGGCCTCCTTCAACCATATCATCTAATCCTGGGATACCCGTTCCTATTCTGACAAAATCTTCATCCATATAGACCACCCTATCAAAGATTTAAATTCAAAGTGCAATACTTAATATTTCCCTTTTTAAAATCAAATAGACCAATTCGAATGATATATGATCAAATTCTGAACTGGAAGAGGGGGTTGTGAAAAAACGTACAGATAATAACTTATAACATGAAAACCAGTAAAATGTTGAGAAGGATGACCCCCCAGTACAGGATAATCTACATTCTGGCTTCCATTCAAATAGCAATATTACTTCTTGGAACCATTTTCATTGGATTACCCGATGAAGCTTCAGCGGAGACAAGCAATATTCTGTCTAAGGGCAATATTGAAGGTGAATTCTACGATATCGAATTCCCAGAGG
>JAUVBH010000124.1 GCA_030591285.1 Thermoplasmatota archaeon | reverse complement strand
GGCAAGGACCTCAAGGAACCTACCTGTTCCTGCAGCGCACTTATCGTTCATGGCGAAATTGATCATCTGCAGGTTGTCATCCAGGGATATGACCTTTGTATCCTGACCTCCGATATCGATTATGGTCCGGATGCCCATCTTGGAACCAAGCCACTGAACTCCTCTTGCATTTGCAGAGATCTCGCTGATATTTGAATTGGCCAGTGTGGTAACCCTTCTCCCGTAACCTGTGGAGACGATATGGTCTATCTGCTCCTTCTTTAATCCTGCCATCTTAAGGGCAATATCCAGGACCTTCTTGGAGGAGAGATCATGATCATGTCCTGTAGGGGCCACTCCATAACCTACCCGTTCCCAATCCTTGATGATGGATGCTTTCACATATGTGGACCCGAGGTCAACTCCCGCTGTGATCATTTCTTCCACCTCAGAAATCTGTCCAGGAAAGTCGTTTTCACTACCTTGACCTCCTCCACATCAGGAAGGTTAGGTTTGATCGCATACTTGGGTCTGGGGGCCATGAGAGCAGCGCCATATGCGCCGATCATTTGCGGCAGGTCAGGGACGATCATCTCTCTGTTCATGGTCTTTTTTAGCTCTTCGACCACACCAACATTCCTGGCTACTCCACCGCAGACCAGGACCTTCCCCTTGCACTGGGTGGAATTTACCAGAGCAACGATCTTTCGAGAGACCATCTGGTGGAGTCCAGCCAGTATATCATCCGTAACTTTTCCTTTGGCGATCAAGGATACTACCTCAGATTCTGCGAATACTGTGCAAGTTGCATTGACATGTTCTGCAAGCTTTGAATGCAATGATCTCTCGCCCACATCCTCTATCTCGACTTCCAGAGCATGGGCCATTGTGTCCATGAAACAACCTGTTCCAGTTGAACACTTGTCATTGGTACGAAAGTCCGATATGATCCCCATCTCACCCATTTTCATGACACGGATACCGTGACCTCCAATATCGGCGACCACCTCAACTTCGGGGTCAATACTGTATGCTCCTTTTGCGAAACTGGTTATCTCTGTCCTGGCCATATCAGCGATCTCAACTGACCGTCTCCCCTGTCCGGTGGCAACTATGTAACCTATATCTTTCCTGTCGAGCTTCATCTCTTCCAGCAGTTCTTTCATTAGTATCTCCGCAAGTTTTCCAGGTTCCATGGATGTGTTCCCAAGTTTTGTACCTACGATCTTTCCGTCCTTCAATAGCAGGAGCTTGCATGATATCGCTCCTACATCGATCCCCAGGTCGTATGGGCCCCTGTTCACATCCTCAGTGGTACTCACTTATTCTCCTCCGCTGTGTGGCTCAGTTTGAATTCTCTTCTTGCCTTGATCATCTCAACAAAGGCTTCAACCCTGGTCCGCACTTGTTCGATGTCACCTTCATCATATTCAGATTCCAGTTTGACCATGGGTATTCCCTCTTCCCTGAGGGCAAGTTCGATCTTGGTCGCTTCCAGATTGTTCAGATGACATCCTCTAAGAGTATGGAAAACAACACCTTCGATGCCGAAGACCTTGATGGATTCCTTCATTCTCCTGATCCTCTCATCGTTGGGTGAGAAGCATGGGCATGAGCATGGGAAGAAGTACCTCTCTGCAAGGGCCTCATAGATCTCTTTTTTGGACATGCCGTCCACAATGACCGGATCTGCCATCAATCGGTATCCAGTGCAGAGCTCATCGGTAATGATAGTTCCACCGGACTCTTCGATGATGGTGGGGATCTTGAAATTTGGATACATCATGGGGGACCCTGCCAGCAATATTCTGGCAGCTCCTTCTTCTCCTGCGAACAATCCTTTCTTCTCAAGCTTTTTAAGTTCCAACAGGAGATCCTTCATCTTCTTGTTCCATCTATCGATACGATCGATCTGTGTCGCCTGGACAACAAGCATTGCATCTCTACCGGAAATGGGAGGTTTATCAGCCTTCCTTATCTTGAGAAGCTCGGACCAGTGCTGGTTTGCCTCGTTCCATTTCTTGATCTCCTTCCTCAAGGTGCTTTTCTTGATAGGATTGCCTGTAAGTTCTTCCAGCTTGGTCTTGAGATGGATGATCTCCTTCACCCAGAGCTTTGAAGAGGACTCTCCGACCTTCACCCTGGGAATGTTCATCATAACAACCGGGACCCAATCCTCAAGGATCTCGGCAAGTTTCATCTTCCCATCGCAAGTTGCTGGCCCAGCCACCATGTCGACAAGATCAACAATTGGATTGGAAGAGACCATCTGGGTACCCAATGTAGATTTCACCATGGGACATAGCCCTGCATCTCCCAGAAGCTCATTGGCCGGATGGACCGGTTCATAGTAACCACTGCACATCCTGATCACCTGAGCACCGGAGGCATGGACCAGTTCCAGGGGGACCATTACACAAAGCGTGCCTACGATCTTTCCTCCTTTATCATGGAACTCCTTGAGCTCATGGTATCTGGCTCCCTCATACTTGTGGAGCTCATCAAAATACGACATGGCCTTAGGTCTGTTCTTCTGCTTCTTGAGAGTAGCGCTGACCGCAGCCTCCATCTCCTTGGACCGTTTCTTTGTCCGATCCCTCTGTTCCTTGGAGAAGTATCCTTCCTTATCCTTGAGATATCTGGGACCTTCATTTGTCATTGCCGCCCTCCTTGATCTTTTTAATCATTCGTGATAGTCCCATGTCTCTTGGCCTCCTGGAACTCTTCAGGCTTATGGGTCCATACATCATGGTCAAACATCCCTCTTCTGGGCATAGTTCTACACATTTGCCGCACAACGTGCAGTCCTCGCTCCCTACATCATCTGCTTCCATATCCTCATAGACCCTATCATGGTCAAGCGGACAGACCCTTAGACATATTCTGCATTTGGTACATTTGCTTGGGTCCTTCCTGAGCCACGGGAGAGAGAAACGTCCCATCAATGCCATTACACTGCCCATCGGGCATATTCTGCAGAAGGCCATGTCAACGAAGAAGGTTGCTATCAAGAAAAGGGACAGTGAACCGATGGCAAGCCAGGGCAGTGTTGTTGACCATGGTTCGATCCCTAGCAGCTGTTGAAATACCGTGAAGAACCCCTTTGCGGGACATACCTGACAGAAGGGGAGAGCAAGGGTAGACTGACAGCCTGCGATCCCCAGGGAGCCAATACCAATTGGTAGAGAGAATAAAATCGTGAAAAAGAGAAGTGAAGACTTCACCCTCCTCAGGATCACCCTGCCCGACCATTTTACTTTCAGTGGAGGTAATCCTGTCATCTCCCTAAGTTTTGTCATACCTTCCTGGGCGAGACCGAATGGACAGAGCCATGAACACCATAGTCTACCAAGGGCTATGATGAGAAGGATCACTATGAGCAGCATCAGGATGACATCGATATATGCGTTAGCATATCCCTGGGTGAGTCCATCCTGCAGTTGATAATAATAACAGGATGTTGGAGCTTCACTGATGTATCTGCATGATGCGTTGGGAAGGAATATACGTCGGAGGAGAGGATGTGTACCGAACGGTGGAATACCCACCATTTGGCTGAAAACGAAACCCAGGGCGAGGAGCTGGACAATGAACCTGAAGGGACGAATGTTCCTGCCCTTGTAGGTGTCCTTCATTCTTTAACACCCCTGTTCCTGATATGTCGAAGCCAGAGGCGGGACAGTATTGCGATCTGGACAAGTGCAAGTCCGATCAATGCATAGGTAGCGACCTTCAACCACTGCAGAGTGGTGTCGATCTCTCCCATAACCTCCTCTATTTCCTTCGTCTCTCCATCGATCACATAAACATGTGGGGTTGTATAACCGGAGGTAAAATCTCCTTTTCCATTGTAACCACCCTGTCCTGCGATTATCTCAAGTTGCCCATCCTTGTCAGGGTCGGCGATCGTAAGTCCCAGGATATCCCTTCCAAGGTTCTTTGACACCCACTCCTTTTGAAGTGTTATGCCGTCATAGACATGGATATATCCATCCATGTTGGAAACCACGATCTCAAGTGTATCATCGTTGTCGATATCAGCCACATCCAATCCATATGCCTTGGGTCCAAGGTTCTCGCTCTTCCATGTCCTTGTATAATCATTTCCATCATACTCGAAAATATAGCACCAACCTTCCCGGTATCGATAACCGGTGGAAGCGATGATCTCCAGTACTCCATCACCATCAAGATCGATGATCTTCATACCTTCGACACATCCTTGAAGGTCCGGACTTTTCCACTCAAGGACCTTGGTCTGAAGATCGAAGATCCTGATGTAGCCTTCTCCCCTGATGTCTCCAAGGGAGACCCCTGACGTAACAATGAGCTCTTCCTCTCCGTCGTTGTCCATGTCAGCGATCTCGATATCCCTTAACCGGGAATCGAATGGAGGTAGAGTGTCGTAAGGTTCTGGGCTGTCAGGTTTGAAGAAATAGATCTGACCCCAACCTTGATCGGTCTTGAACCCCGTACCAACTATCAATTCGTTCTTTCCATCATGGTCAAGGTCATGGAGCAGAAGACCATGTGCATCCCTAACGAGTGTTTCAGACTCCCATTCCACTTTCTTTGTCTTGCCGTCAATGGACCTGACCTGGCCATCTCCATCTCCGATAATGATCTCAAGATTTTCATCCTCATCGAATTGGCCTGTTTTGATCCCCCAAACCCTGGTCCCATATTTTGGTGAGATCCAGTCGACAGAGTATTCTCCAGCATAGTATTCAACGGAAACAACGTAACCATCATATGAACCGAATAGTATCTCCATCCTGCCGTCGGAATCAACATCCTCACAGATGATCGATTGGAACCTTCCTATTCCTGAGGTCAAAGAATCTGGTTCGACCTCGGCAGAAACTGAAATTGCAATGGATAACGATGAAATGATCAGGATCAGGACCATTGAGAATGAAATATTTCTCAAGGTCTCCGCCCCCTGATCTTCTTTCCAAGAGGGATATAGGAAATTCCAAGGAAAACCAAACCCACGACAGTAATGACTATCCCCGTTACAACACCCTTGTCTATCCCTCCTTCATCACTCTTTTCTGAACCGAATCCATACAATATGACAGTGTGGCTCAATCCGAAACCGGATGCGATGTATCTTCCATCCGGGGACCATCTTGAGGACATGACCATTGCATGCTGCTCAACTCCATCTTTGATCACTTTCAGCTCGGTTCCGGTATTTATATCTCTGATCTTCAGGGTCAGATCAACACCGGATGTTGCTACAAGTTCACTTGTAGGATGGATATCCACAGATCTTACGCAGTTATGATCGGACCAGGAACCCTTGACCTCGCCTGTGGTCGAGTTCCAGACCTTTATCTTGTAATCCCTGGAGCCTGTTATCAAAATGCTATCATCCGGACTCCAATCGATGTCGAGGACACCCGATGTGTGTCCACTCGTGTTCATTAGCTCATTACCAGAGGGGAATTCCCAGACCCTGACCTTTCTATCATCGGAAGCTGTTGCCAGCCTTGTTCCATCATTGGACCATTTCACTGCAAGAACACCATCCTTGTGTCCCTTCAGTAATTTTATTTGAGTCCCTGTTTCCATGTCCCAGATCCTTGTTTGGTTCTCACCTGCATTTTGTGGGATCACTTTATCTGTTCCTGAACCTGATGCCAGATACCGG
>JAUVBH010000162.1 GCA_030591285.1 Thermoplasmatota archaeon | reverse complement strand
CAGGAATTGCCTGAATGAATATTTCTATCTTCCACCTATCTTCTTCGCGGAGTTTTTTCAGGATGGAGTCTGAAGTATTCATTCAAACGCTCAACACCAACAAGGAACCTCTCCATATCCTCTTTCTTTCGATTGAAAGGGCATACCTGGATACATACGCCACAGCCATCATATTTTGCAAATTCAGGCAAGCACTTGTATGGATCGATCGTGAATTTGTAAAAACCGCGTTCATCTTTTTTCTCTCTGCTGATGGCTTCCCCCATACATTCATCTGCACAAATGAAGCACCGTTTACAGAAATCCTGAACTCCAAGATCTATTTGTTTTCCCTGGGGTAGTTTAAGATCGGTAGTAATGGTTGCAAGTCTTATGCGTGGTCCGAATTCAGGTGTAATAAGTATCCCAAGCATTCCCATCTCACCAAGTCCAGCATGGAGACCGGCAACAGGATTCAGTATTGTTGGAGGATCATTTGTGAATGTTCGAACCTGGTGTCCTGTAGCAGGATAACCCATTGAACGGATGAACTCTGCAGTCTTCATTATGACCGAACCAATCCTCCAGTAAGCTCTGAGTGCTTCCTTTCCCGCAGGTGGATCTGGTGCTGAATCGATAGCCTCATGATCCATTTCATAACCGATAACGACAGCATACTTTTCCTTGACCTTGGCTCCCTTGAAGACCATCATGGGTAAGACCTTGGTGAAACCGATGATATCTGCACCAGCCGTCTTGGCAAACGTCCTGATCCGTTCAGCAGCATCTTCCGGTGAAGAGAAATCAATTTTCTGATCGGAAACAGGGCCTTTCAATCTTTTATACTGGTTGTCCTCGAGATCATCAACCCAGAACTTCTCCTCTGGTGAGCCCTTTTGAGGAAAATTGTATTTCTCAACCATGTACTGGAAGATCTGTTTGTACTCGGGTGGATCGGTCACAACGATACCTATCTTCCACAACCTGGGTAAATTCTATAAGGTTTTCTCATAGCCCAACCCTAAAGAATTTATATTCCACCAAGATTGGATGAATATCCTCAATGAGGACAGGGTGAGATAATGTTGTTTCGGTCTTGGAAGTTCTGCCTGGTTGCATTGATCCTTTTGATCCCGATGATATCGGTAACCACCATATCTGCAAAAGCGGATGAGCCAGGAACTGGTTGGGAGATCTTTGAGACCATCTCATCAGAGATCCAGGTTTCACCTGGAGAATACTTTTACTTCTCTTACAATACGAACAACCATGAACTTGAATTTCACAAGATCACTGATATAACATTAAAAGCTCAACAATCTTTGGCCCTGGTGCCATTTTGGATGAGGGCCAACCTTTCATACAAGTTCAGACAACTCTCCGAAACAGATCAGAACACCTATGCAGATCTTATTCTAAACTCACCCGATACCAGGTATCAAGATGAGATCGGATTTGTGATAGCCCATTCATCCGTTGAAGTCCTTACACACAACTATTTTTTCCCATCCTTGATAACAGACAATGCAAGGTTGATCTATCAAAATGATCAATATCTTGATTACGTCCAGATCGTGGAGGAAGATAATTTTACAACTCTTTTATATCACGACCAGGATAATATTTCGGTTCAACTTGACAAGGAGATCTATTACTGGTTCGTTGTCCATCCCAAGGTCTCCGACGAGATCCCAACCTATGTTGATCCCAACTTCAACTACTATACAACATCTCCAAGGGATCGAAATTACGGCATATCACCCCCTACCGGCAAGTTCTGGAGGGATTTCCTTTTCTACGAGAACAAGTCCGGTCAACCACTCTTAAAGGATAAACTGGAAGGGAAATTCACTTATTATGACGCTATAGGAGGCATCAATTCCTGGGTTGGAGCTTCCATGAGGTTCACATCTGATAATGAGAGGCCGGTCCAACCTGTAAGGATATACCAAAAGGGAATTGGAAGATGCGGTGAGCACCAAGACATAAGAGCAGCCGCTGCAAGAGCTGCATTGATCCCCACCACCTGTACCTTGAATCCTGCCGAGGACCATGTTTGGAACGAATATTTCGATGGTAGATGGATCCACTGGGACGGTGGTAGAGAGAAGCCCCTGATGTATGAAAATAACTGGGGGAAGAAAATTTCAACAGTATGGTCTTGGAGAGGTGATGGGCTGACCTGGTCTGTTGTCGACAGATATTCCGAAGGTTACAGCAATCTTACTGCTACCGTTACGGATGCATCCGGAAGACCCGTTGAGGGTGCTGATGTGATGATCGCTACCGAGAACTACTATGATTCCCAATATCTGACAATGACACACTGGGCCACAACAGGTCCTGATGGAGATCTGTTGACAACAATTGGAGATCAGAGGAATTACTGGGCCCAGGCAGATGGAGGAGATCTTGGAAAGCAGCCATCAGGAGACTCAGTTACTAGCATCATAACAAACTCTGTCGATGGGAATTCATACAACAAGAACTTCCAACTACCAATTTCAGCACCAAAATTGAAGTTTTCCGAAGCTGCAACACCAAATGAACCGGACAACAGATACAAGGTCAATATCAAGATGGATGTGGTCTCATCCTTAATTCATGGAGAGAACCTTTTCACCGGTGAAAGATATGACAAATATTTCGATCACGGATATGTTGATCTCTTCTGGACGGACCAATCTAACTTTGACCTCTATGAGAGATCCAAATCCTTTCTGGGCTATGATCTGAATGAAAGGATCGGGGAACTTGATCTTGATGTCTTAATTCCAAAGGAGAACATTTACTACGGGGTCATTTCAAATGAGTTCTCTGACCATGCAATGAAAACGGTCAATATCACTATCACAGTGGAATCTTTTATGGACCTGGAGATAGAGGGACCACTTCCCGGAGTGGACTATGTTCTGGGTATAGGTGCTATCCCGGTCTATGGAAACTCCTTCAGTGCTTGGGGTGTGGATGAGGTCCGGATACGTGTTGACAACAGTAGTGATTGGTTTCAGGCGATAGATTCCTCAGATACCAATAAACCCGCCTATGATGAATGGGAGATCTTTTTCCCAACAGAAGGAATTGGACCTGGTGTCCACACCTTGATGGTAGAAGCGATCGATGGCAGAACAAACGTAGTGAAAATATTGAATTTTACCCTCATCGACCTTGGAAAACCGGAGATCAATATTCTTTCTCCTGATGATAATCTGAGATTTCGCAATGATCTGTCCATCAATATCTCAGGAACATGTTCAGATGACCACATGATACAGTCCATGAACTATTATCTCGATGAGAACGATAACGAGATGATCGATGTTACAGATGAACTTGTGAATGGTTCATGGTCCTTCGCTTTTGACCTTTCTTCTTTCACACCCGGACCACATTCTCTCTTTATCAAAGCAAATGATCCTTCCATGAACTTCAATACGGAGTCCATTGACCTTGAAATACTGGAGATAGAGGTTCCTTTCCTCAGGATAGATTCTCCCATGAACGGATCATTTTTCCCTGAGGGAATTGTTTCTATCGAGGGAATGGCAACTGATAACGTTGGCATAAGCTCTTTCTTGATGTCGATGAATGGAGGAGATTGGATCAATATCAAATCCTCGCTTGTTGGAGACGGAACTTTCGTCCATAATGTGAACTTCATGGGGTTGGAGGGGGGTTCAAGACATATCAGACTCAAAGCAGAGGATAAGGTTGGAAATATTGCTGAGACCGATATATGGGTCACCATCGATACAGGTTATCCTTTAATGTTCTTCGACATAGAATATCAATATCCGATCTTGAAATGGGGCGAGGGATTCTGGGTTAGAGGTCAGATCCTTGAGCAATATGGTTTGAAAAGTCTTCTCCTGAAACCTCAAAACAGGGATGATGGTGAGATCGATCTGATGGATGATGTCGAGGATATGTATCTTGAGACGTATATCACGGGGGAACAGATCAGTTCGTTGAATGATTACGAATTCTACATCATCGCTACCGATCTGGTGGGGTATTCGAATGTGTTCTTCATCGAACCTACATTTGATGGTTCTGCTCCAATTTGTGAATTCAATGATGTCACACCTGTTCTAATAGGTGAACAATTCACCATCGAGTTCTCAGTGACTGAGGATAATTGGTTCTCCAGTTTCATACTAACAGATCAAAATGGTTTGGATATGAATCTCACAGATACCATCTCATTTGGTCCCCAGGGATTTGAACCGATCCTAAATTTCATGGATCTTGAAAGCAGTGGAACCACACCAGGATCCCACTGGATATCTATCAGGATGGTGGATCTTGTTGGAAGAGAAGGTTATGCAAATGTCTCGGTCTACTTTTATGACCACTCCTCCGACCTTGATAGCGACGGATTGCCCGATATCTGGGAGATCGAAAATGGTCTTGATTGGTCTTTAGGTGATTCCGAAGATGACCCCGATGACGATGGATTCACCAATATGGAAGAATACCTTGGTAATGATAAGATGCCGGGTGGGAATGATGATTCAGATCCATCGAAAAAGAGTTCTGTCCCGATCTACCCGGTAGCTAGCGAGAATGATCAGATCGTTGTGATCCTCATTGTAATTGGAACGGTAGTTCTGATATTATTAGTGATAGCAATGATCGTAACTCTTTTCATTAGATCAAAAAAAGCCCAACAAACACCAGCGCCTCCACCAATGATGCAACAAAGAGGTTCCCCCGCAAATCCACCAATGAAAATGCAACCTGCTCCGCCCCAAGATCAACTGAAGCAGGACCCACTTAGAGCAGTATCTCAAT
>JAUVBH010000051.1 GCA_030591285.1 Thermoplasmatota archaeon | reverse complement strand
TCGCCATTTTACTGGTTGGGGGTTCTATTGTCTTAACAGCTGATGGACAGCAGATCCCTCCACGGGCAGATGGTACGATAGACCTAACCCCAGATCCCTCCGATGAGATCAGTGAAACCGGGAGTCCAATTAAACATGGTACACCTGGAGAGGATGTTGTTTTCACCATTTATGTTAGCAACACACATGATCTTGAGCAAAGGGTCATCTTCACGATCAGTGACGGACCGTCATGGTTGATCGCTGTAAGAGGATCTATTGACATTCCATCCAATTCATCAGGTACTGCAACTGTAACTGCATCAATACCTGATACTGTATTGGACCCGGATGGAACCTACGCGATATTGGTCGAAGGTATGGGGAACATCACCGGAGATAGAGATTCCCTTCTTCTTATAATCGAATTGGATGTAGTTATCGATCACAGTCTTGTTTTGAATCCTTACAACGAAGAAGAATGGACATTCAAGACATATCCTGGAGAGAGGACATTCGTTGATATGACCCTTGCCAACCTGGGCAATATGGTTGGAAGGTACGAACTAGAGATCAGTTCGCATTCGTCAGGTTGGGATGTTCAGTTCAGGGAAGGGCTTGAGACCCTCAGTATTGATCTGGACCATGGAGAGACAGGTTCGGAATATCATACCAGGATCATGATAGGAGTTCCAGCATCTTCATCTCCAGGGGACGAGGTCAGTTTAACCGTAATTTCAAGATCCCTGGATGCCGACAAATTCTCTCAGGGAAGAGCCTCGGATACTGTAACAATGAACTTCGAGGTCATCAAGGGTTCAATGGTTACGATCTCTCCGGTGAAAACCATCGAAAGGGGAGAAGAATTCGTTGATGTATCCTATCAGTTGTATCACTCTGGAGTAGTTGATGCAGTACTGAATTTCCTTCCCAGCATATCACAGGATGGATCCATCCAGAGTGGTTGGGATTACACCATCGCTCCGGCCGGTCCCTTCCTGATCAGGGTCGGAGAGACAAAGGATATCCAGATGCGTGTCAGGGCCCCGGATTCTGCATTCGGTTACTTCGATCTTCTATTGGATGCAGTTTCAAACAGTGCCGATATCGTCGCTGGAGAATCTGTTGTCTACATTTCACCAATATCCAATATTTCAATATCTGCCCTTGATGGAGGTCCCTTCATCGAAGGTGAAGAGATATTGCTTACAACATCTGTTTCCAATAATGGAGACCTAAACAGGCAGTTACTTCTAGAAATCCAAGGTGTACCGGAAGAGTACATTATTGGTGTGAGGCCCTCCCTTGATCTTAACATCAAAGCTGGTGAGGAAATTCAGATCACCATTTCTCTGCATACCATGGAAACTGGTGTGAACGATCCCTTCGATGTCACCATATCGGTAAATTCTCCCAGTGGGGAGATCGATGGTGAATGGGAGACAGTGGCTCAAACAATGAGGAGCGTTGATTTCCGGGAACTACCTAATCTAGAGGTAAGGAGGATCCACATCTCTGAGCCTGTAACCACTGAGGGAGTTCAGGTCTATGTGAATGTCACCATTGCCAATATTGGAAATGTTGGGGTAGAATCAGTCAAATTGGTGCTATCCGAGATCTCTCATATATATTCCAACATCGAATTTGCCCGGCAGACCACCTCACTTTCCCCTGGCGAGGTCAAAACAATAAGCTTCACATGGACGGCAAAGGCTTATGCCAGATCCATCAAGGCCGAGATCAATAATACAGATGCAATTGAGGAGATGGACACGGATGACAACGTATTAACAGAACAGGTATATGTTGACCCAATAGGAAATCCACAGGTCACCGAAAAACCAAACAATAATGATTTCTTTACACCCGAAATAGCAGCAGCTGGCGGCCTTGGACTGGGTATCCTAGGGGCAATATTGGTCTTCTTTGGTTCCAAGGATCTTTTCAGATATCCTTTCTTCTTGGCAATTGGTCCTCTATATTCAAAATTGAAACCCGAGCACCTTCTGAACAACAGGTTGAGAAAGAGGATCTACGTTTATGTCCAGAACCATCCTGGTGAACATTTCAGATCAATACTAACACATCTTAGCCTGACCAACGGAACACTTGCCCATCACCTATATACACTGGAGAAAGAGAACCTGATAAGGTCCCAGAGGGATGGTCTCTATCGTAGGTTCTATCCAGCGGGTTATCAGATTGATCCAAACCACATAACTTTGACATCGATCCAGCAGAGGATCAATGATCTCGTCGGGGAAGAACCAGGTCTATCACAAAAGGAGATATCCCAGAAGCTGGAATTGTCCAACTCCACAGTGAATTACAATATCAAGTCCATGAAAGAAAAAGGACTCATAGAGATCAAAAAAGATGGGAAGAGCACAAGGATCTTTTCAGCACCCGATAAAAATGTATGAACTTCGGATCAGCTGAACTCATGTCTGAAACCGTGAGCTTCCAGTCCTTTCAGTATGGAGTACAGGTTCTTGAGGTCCGTGAACATCAGAACATCCAGTTCCATTGTTGGTGCAGGTGCAGGTTTGTACCTGATGGTGTCGATCCCCACCTGACACTTCAACATACCTTCACGATCAATTAGTTCAACGTTCTGAAGTACGTTTCTTTTACCTTCGCCAACCCTTGTGCAAAGATAGTATACGTATGGCTCAAGGATCAGACCCTGTTCCTGTGCCGAGAGTCTCTTGAAATTTATCCTCTGTTTGTCATGGATCTTATCCATCAAACCCTTCGCCAGATCCCTTGTCTGTGGATTGTGATGGTTGATCGTAGCTTTCCCACGTTTGATAGCTTCTACAGTCTCATTGAAAAGACCTTTATCTATCTGAAAATTGTAAAGGAGATCTATCCCAACTGGACCTATATTCTCCTTCTGTAAATGTGGATCGACAAATCTCCCCATATGCGCATACATTGCAATGGATGCGCACCGAATTGTCTGGTTGATCACATCTCCCACTGCTTTGAGATATCTCATCTTGGAGAGAACTATCCCTTGTTTCGTCACTTCTACAACTACCGCTACGGGGAACTCGAATCCGTTTAGCAGTGCATCTTCAAGTGGGTATTCCTTGAGCATTAGTTGCCTCCAAATTGGGGGAGATAGGGGGGTTATTATTAACTAATGCAGTAAGGTAGATAAGACCTTCGGCCCCTAGATACTTTCACTTTCGGCCACCCCCGGTTTTTCTTTATATGCTCACTGTACGCCTGGCAATCCCGGCAGTCGGCACTTTAGAAGGGGGAAATCATTCCTTTGAGGAGAATCGCGATCTTTGACACTACTCTTCGTGATGGGGAGCAGGCACCCGGAATAAGTCTAAAACCGGAGCAGAAGTTGAAAATAGCGAAGGCTCTCGAAAGTGCCGGGACAGATGTCATAGAAGCGGGATTCCCTGTCAATAGCCCATCTGAGAAGGAAGCTGTCAAATTGATAGCCAGGGAGATCGAACAATCGGAGATCGCTGTTCTCTGCAGGCCTATCCCTAAGGAGATCGACCTGTGCCAGGATGTTCTATCCAAGGCTTCGAAAGCACGGCTCCATCTCTGGATAGCAACATCCCCCATCCACATGAAATATAAACTTAACATGAGCCCTGCAAAGGTCATGGATAAGGCAATATCTGCCATCAGATATGCATCTGGAAAGTTCGATTCCATACAATTCAGTTCGGAGGATGCCACCAGATCACATATCGATTTCCTGGGAAAGCTCATGAGGGAAGCAGCCAGGGCAGGTGCAGATGTCGTCAATCTTGCAGATACCGTCGGATGCGCTCTTCCGGAGCACATGGCATTGATGACAAGAGAGGTCAAGAAAGCTGTCAAGGACAAAATACCCGTAGGTGTTCATTGTCACAATGATCTGGGACTTGCCACCTCCAATACGCTGTCAGCGATAAGGGCTGGGGCTGGACAGATCGATCTTACAGTATCAGGTGTTGGTGAAAGGTCTGGAAATACATCCTTCGAACAGGTTGTGGTCTCACTCCTGTTTCACAAAAAGCACTTCGAAGTGGAGACCAATGTCAAACAGGCTGAGCTTGGTGAACTGTGCGACCTTGTGGTTAAGGAGATGGGGCTTAGGGTTGGTCATTCAACACCCCTGATCGGTGAGAACTCCTTTCGCCACGAATCAGGGATCCACGTCCATGGTATGCTTAATAATCCCTTGACCTATGAGCTGGTAAACCCAAGTGACTTGGGAATAAAGGGCGGGGATATAGTTATCGGTAAGCATACAGGTAAAGCTGCTGTCAAACATCTGCTGGAAAGGAACGGGTGCACTCTTGAGAACGATGAACTCACCAAGCTTACCGAACTTGTGAAGGAAAGAAGTATAATTACCGGACCTCTGGAAACTGAGAAAGCACTTCTGGATTTTGCGGTTAACAATGGATTCGAAGTGGATTACAAAAGGGGAGGGGACCTTGCCAGATGATATAGATTCCTCCCTGGGATTGAAGATCCTCAAGGATCACCGCATCGAGGGAGACATTCTCCCCGGTTCATTCTCAGTCTTCTCTCCGGATATCATCATGGGGCATGATGTGACCACCCCTCCCGCACTGGAACTGATCAGTGAAGCTGGATTACCATTTCTCAGGGCTGCTGATAGAACCAGGTTCTATCTGGACCACTTCACACCTCCGACAGATAAGAGCAGTGCAGAAGCCTGCAGAGCGATGAAGGAGTTCCATGACAGGCATGGGATTGGAGACCTTGTGAACTGGGGTGAAGGGATATGCCATGTTCATCTCTTCGAAGAAGGAAGGGTCCATCCAGGACAGCTTGTAATAGGAGCAGATAGTCATATAACAACAGGAGGAGCCATCGGCGCTTTATGCTGCGGGATCGGGAGTACTGACCTTGCAGTTGCCATGGCCTCCGGAGAATTTTGGTTGGAAGTTCCAAAACCCCATGGCATAGTATTCAACGGAACCCCCGATGTCTGGTGCGAGGGGAAGGACCTTGCGCTAAGAATGGTGGGGTGGTTAGGATCCGGTGGCGGAAAAGGAAAGGTTCTGGAGATAGATGGACAGATCCTCAACTGGATGAGTGAGGATGGAAGATTCACTATCTGCAACATGGCAGCCGAGACCTCCTGTGTGTCGGCACTCATGACCAATGATTTCAGGGACAAGGGCCCCCTCTCCCCTGATTGGGACTATGAGGTCGAAGAGATAGAGATCGAAGATATGGGGCCCCAGATAGCAACCCCGGGATCACCTTCATTGACGGACAATGTCGAGGATGTTGGTGGCAATGTGGTCGACCAGGTATTCGTCGGTTCCTGCACCAATGGCAGGCTGGATGATATCAGAATTGTAGCAAACATGCTACGGGGGAAGAAGGTCCATCCGGATGTCAGGCTACTTGTCATACCAGGATCCAGAGCAGTTTACTCGGCAGCCGATACTGCAGGATATCTGAAAAGCATCATCAACGCCGGTGGTGTGATATCAATGCCCACCTGCGGGCCATGTGCCGGTGGTTTCCTTGGAGTTCTTCCAGACGGAGAGGTTGCACTATCCACATCCAACAGAAACTTCAAAGGTAGAATGGGAGAACCAAGCAGCAAGATATTCCTGTCCGGTGCCGCAGTAGCAGCTGCAAGCTCCATCACTGGTGTCATTTCCCACCCGGAGGAAGTGAAATGAGGGAGGTGCTTGCTATGGGGCGGGTCTGGAAACTTCCCGATGAAGTTGACACAGACATGTTGGCGCCCACGCAGTATTTGATGTTAGCTCCCTCCGAGTATTCCACTCACTGCCTTGAGAGTCTCAGGGAAGACTTTGGAAGAAAGGTCCGGAAAGGGGACGTTGTTGTTGCCGGAAACGACTTTGGAAAGGGGTCCTCCAGGGAGCATGCTGCCAAAGCCCTGAAGGAACTTGGTATCAGGGTCGTTGTTGCCAAAAGCGTTTCACCTTTGATGAAAAGGAACCTGTTCAATCTGGGTATTCCCGTATTCGAGGATGAGGACCTGCCAGAAGTTTGCGATGATGGGGACAAGGTCAAGGTGACGATCGGCAGGTTCAACAATATCACTAAGAAGTTCACATCTGACATTCCACAGCTCCCGGATTTCATGATAAATATTCTGGAGAGCGGAGGACTGTTCGAGCTGATGATGAAAAAAGGAGGAATTTCATCTATGTCTAGACCGATCGAGGAGATCAATGAGATCAGGGAGGTGGGTCCAACGAAGATCTATCCAGCATATGAAAAATACGTAGATGTCGTGATCGAGCGTCTTGAGCGAGGAGAGGTACTCTGTGGTCCTTTCGATACAACTTATGGGTTGTTTGCCAGTATCAAGAGACCCGATGCCGTCAAAAAGGTATACGAGCTCAAAAAGAGAAGCGATAGCATGCCTCTTACCATGATAGTTCCCAGGGAGAATTTCCAGGATTATGCAGAGATCCCCGAGAGGGTTCAGAAGGTCCTGTTCACAGAACTCATGGGGCCGATCTCAATAATTCTCCCGAAAAAGGGTGACAGGGTCCCTGATTATGTTACTTCAGGATTGAAGACTGTTTCCCTTGCTGATGGTGAGAATGCTTTCATGAAAAAGATCATGGAAAAGATTGAGATATGTGGAACCTCCGCCAACATATCCGGAATGCCACCTCCCTCGACTTTGAACGGAGCATTGAAACAGATCGGCGCGGAATTGACCCTTGCAGTGGATGGTGGGCCTTCGCTTTACAGGATAGGTCATACCGTTATTGATCTTTCAACCGACCCTCCCAAGTTGATAAGAGCAGGTCCATATCATACCAAGAAACTGATCCAACTCTTCCCTGAACTGATCGGAGAGGAAGAAGGACTGCCTGACGAACTTGTCAAGGGCCACTCCATAATAGACCTATCACCTGAGGTGGATATCAAAGCGACCACCAAGGGAGATTGAAATGATGGAACTGCTTTCATGGAATGTCAATGGAATAAGAGCGGTAACAAAGAAGGGATTTCTGGACTGGTTATCCGACAGGGATCCTGATGTGCTATGTGTGCAGGAAACGAAGGCACAACCTGAGCAGCTCCCCTCTGAGTTAATGGAGTTCGGAGATTATTTCAAATATTTTTCTTCAGCAGAGAAGAAGGGGTATTCCGGAGTTTCAACATTTTCAAAGATCGAACCCAGGGAAGTTGAACATGGACTCGGGATCGATAGGTTCGACTCAGAGGGAAGGACATTGATAACTCATTTCGACGAATTCATCCTGTTCGATCATTATTATCCGAACGGTAAAAAAAATGATGAGAGGCTGAAGTATAAGATGGATTTCTACAATGCTTTCACAGATAAGATCGAGGAGTACAGGAAATCTGGAAAGAATGTTGTAGCCTGTGGAGATGTGAACACAGCTCATCAGGAGATCGATCTTGCAAGACCTAAACCCAATATGGATTCTTCGGGATTCCTACCAATTGAAAGGAAGTGGATCACCAGGTTCCTGTCGCTTGGATATATTGATACCTTCAGAGAGTTCCATGAGGAAGGGGGGCAGTATTCCTGGTGGGATTATGTTACCAGGGCAAGGGAGAGGAATGTGGGTTGGAGGATCGATTACTTCTTCATGAACAAGGAGTTCAGACCTGCGTTGAAGGACGCATTCATTCTTCAGGAAGTAATGGGCTCGGATCACTGTCCTGTTGGGATAGAACTGGATATCTGATCATTCAGTTCATCATTGCTTTTGCTATGGGTGAAGATGATGAGATCAATACAACCCCAAGAATACCCATTGTTATCCTCACAGGCAGGGGCCCGATCCCGAAGAACATGAATGCAGCTCCGATCAAGCATAGAAGGATACCGATAATAAATGAAACAATGAACATCCATTTCACGGACCCTGGTCCTTTCATTGCTCCCTCCTGTGTCATGAAAAAACATTGATCACTATTAAAATAGAGTTTGTGGTGGGTTCCTCTTACTATCATTTAAAGATTGTAGTTTGAACATGATCAAAGATTACACTATCTAACAGTTACATTTTCCTTTTTCAACAGAACGAGGAAAACATGCTTGATCAATACTTGTGTGCAATAAGTATTAATATGTGCATTCACATATTTTCAAATACAGGTGATATCATGGTCAATATGACTATATCTATTCCAGGAGAACTCAAAGACGACCTGGACCTCTTTCCAGAAATTAATTGGTCAGAAGTTGCAAGACAGGCTTTCAAAGAAAAGATCGTCGATCTCAAATTCCTATTAAAATTCAAGAAGAACAGCACTTTAAATGAAAAAGATGCTATCAGACTCGGGAAAGACTTGAACAGATCCCTCCATAAGAGATATTCGGAGAATCATTAATGGATCTTGTTGTTGATGCAAATATTCTCTTCGCAGGAATGATCAAAGATAACTTGACAGCTGAACTGTTGTTCAGTGAAAGGTTACACCTATTTGCTCCCGAGTTTTTATTTATAGAATTCAGAAAATACGAGGAACTTATCCTTCAAAAGACATCAAGATCAAAAGAAGATTTTGATAGGGTAATATCCCTTCTTAAAAGAAGGATCGACATATACCCAGTAGAAGATTTTGAGGAATATCTTCTGCAGGGTAAGGAAATATCTCCCGATGAGAATGACTCCCAATATTTTGCTTTAGCTTCGTGCCTTGGAGCTTCAATATGGTCAAATGATAAGGATTTGAAGAAACAAGAGATCATTGATGTT
>JAUVBH010000277.1 GCA_030591285.1 Thermoplasmatota archaeon | reverse complement strand
GTTCATCATCTTCATCGTCATCATCACCAGCAATGACCGCTGGTGGGATGAAGAAGTTAACACTCTCACTGAGTTCCGATTCCCCTGCCTCGTTCAAGGGCGTGATCCAGTAGGTATACTTGTTACCTTGAAGGATGTCGGAATCGATATATCCCATTGTTAGGAAATCATTCACCCAGTAGAGGAATGTCATATTATCTCCGTTCACCGACCGATATACATTGAAACCTTTGAGATCTGCTCCCCCGGTGATCTTCGAAGAGGCCCAGGTGATCTTCAATCCATCTGGATGTGTTTCGATCTTGGGGTTTCTTGGAGGGGACGGTTTACCAATAGGGGTCGCCATAAGCGACAAAGATGGTTCAGAATCTCCAGCTTCGTTCACTCCAATTACATAATAGAAATAGGTCTCACCATTGATGATATCCGTGTCATTGAAGTAGAGTTGTTCACCTGATACGTTGGCATGTAAAAGGACGATCTGTACACCCACAGCTCTGTAAATCTTGTATTCAACTATCAACGAACCTTTCACGTCCATGGGTGGCTCCCAGGTGATGTTGATATATCCACCACCTGGCCTCAATACCAGGTTGGCGGGTGGATCCGGAAGGCCGATGGGATATACCTCGATCATATTCCCGATCAGGGACTCGCCAGCATCATTCACCGCCCTCACATAGTAATAGTATACTTTGCCGATCTCCAGGTCCACATCCTTGAAAGTGTTCTCTTCGGTCTCTATGATCTTCTCGTAGGTTATGTAGAAACCGTACAGATTGGCTGTTGGTATAACATGAGCATCTCCTTGTGGAGGAACCCATGACAGTTTGATGGATGAGCGGTTCTCCTTGTTGAAGTAATCTATACGCAGCTCATGCTCTCCTGATATCAAGAAGACCGCAGCAGACAGCTGTTCGTAATAGGCATCATTCCAGGCATCTATCAATTTGATATTATCTATCCAGAGTCTGACACCGCCGTCTGCACGAATGTCTATCTTGTAACTTCCCGAAATGTCGGCTTTGATGTAACCCTGCCATCTTACGGAGAACTCATTATCTTCCATCCTGGGTATCGGCGGATCGGTGCCCCAATCAAAATCCACCAGGTAGTCCTGGTTTGTGAATGAGAGGTTGGTCATATCCGAATTCGAATAATATGAACCCATTAGGCCTCCTGATATGAGCTCACGCACACCTCTATAGACATTGAAATGTCTGAAATATTTATCAGGACTCTTACTCCAGGAAAGGTCTGCACCCATATCAGACGGAGAGTACTCAAGGTTCTTGATGGCCGGTGCCAAACTCTTTGGAACCGCCGACACATTGTCGGACGGATCGCTCTCTCCAACTCTGTTCCTTGCAAAGACCCGGTAATAATAGGTCTGCCTGTTCTCAACGATGGTGTCATTGTAGTATCGTTTTTCCTCACCCAGAATGATCAGGTCCGAGAAGGTGTCCAATGACAATCCTCTTTCGATCCTGTATTCGGTGATATTGGATCCTTTGACCATGACCGGAACTTTCCATGATATGTTGACGAATTCATCACCGGAATGGACCGAGATGTTCATTGGCACTGATGGAAAACCTCTGGGTGTGGCTTCCATTGTATCCTCGCTGATGATCTCTCCAGCGTGACTGAAGGAATTGACCATGTAAAAATAGGTCACACCATAGACCAGGTCCAGGTCGGTAAAGGAGAGGGTTTGATCATCTGTATAGTTGTAATACTCCAGTGCATCCGGTTCAGTCCCTTTGTAGATCCTGAACCCGGTTAGAGGATTGGTTCCATTGGAGATGGGGTAGCCCCAGGTTAGCTTTACGAAAAGGTCCCCTGTGGATATACGGGGATAAGTGGGCGGTAGGGGTGGGTTCCATTCGGAAATATAGAAATTATATTCAGCACTTACCTCGCTCCCCGAAAGAGATCTATTGAAGATCCTGACCCGATCGATCGATCCTGTGAAATAGTCCTGTGAACCGTGACCGATGAGCAGATGTTTCTTATCATTCAGCTTGTAGTCAGTTGGATCGAACTTTGCGGATCGAGATGCCAATTCCCCGTTAAGATACAGAAACAGTCTTTCCTCTTCTATGTCCTTTACACCCACGAGGTGATTCCATCCCGGTCCCAATCCATCATCCAGAGTTACAGAGCATCCAGAGCTCCATTCCAGCAGGTGTCCGTAGCCAGATGTGCAAGAGAATAATCTTCCGTTGTAAACACACATAGCGTTGATCAAATATTCAGAGCCGGACACCGGAGCTCTTTGAAGCCAACTGGCTGATCCATCCCATTCATAGAGCATACCTGAATTTGTACCGGCGTATAATTTTCCGTTATAGACACATAATGCGCTCGCAGTTCCAATTGTCATGGGATCGGACTTTGCCATCCAGTTGTTCAAACCATTCCATTCGTAAAGGATAGAACTTGCCGAGAAAAGTCTCCCATTGTAAACTGCCATAGTGCGTTGACCTGTCACCTGGGTTGCTCTCTTTATCCACCTATCTTCCCCGTTCCATTGGAGAAGACTGCCCGTTGACAATCCAAAGAGACGCCCGTTATAAACGCATAATTCAAGGATATCCAAGTCAGCAGCATACTGAGTTGCAACTTCTGTCCATGCACCGAATCCGTTCCATTCCAGTAAATTGCCATTTGGATATGTTCCCCCATACAATCTTCCATTGAATACGGCAAGGCTCATGATCTGCTGGGTCCCGTAAGTTTGGGCTACCCTGGTCCATGTGGATCCGTCCCATTGCAGCAATTCTCCACCACCCGATGAAACAGCTCCATATATCCTGCCGTCGAATACGGCAAGGTCCGTGACCTGTCTATATTCGTAAACAGGTGCCCTTTGAACCCAACCTGAGAGCGTCCATTCCACAAGATCACCCTGGGAAGTGACTGCAAAAACACCCCCATCATAGACAACCACATCATAGATCGCACTGGATGAATCGTATTGACCAACAGCAACATTCCAGCTATCATTGACATGACCATCGTTCATTCCGAATGTGACCTGG
>JAUVBH010000229.1 GCA_030591285.1 Thermoplasmatota archaeon | reverse complement strand
CGGAAGGACCGCCAGGAATTATATTGACATAGGACGACAAACCGGGACCGATGAGGCCACACTTGATAGCATCGGGATCCAGGCCACCCGTTTGAATGCCTGGTTGATGATCGGTGCTTTCAAAGGACAGGATGTTTACCCACGACCTTTTCAGGGTATCGAAGAAGCTATCGTAGGTGCATCCAATCACAGGTTCACAATAGGGGGTGGTACACACCCTGGTCACACCACGGATGCAGTTAGTGCTCTCATCGCTGAAATGTGGAGAGCTGACCATTTCCTGAACCTGACCTCAGTCGATGGTGCATACACCGCAGACCCTAACAAAGATCCAAAGGCAGAACGGATCCCAGCAATGACCACATCTGAACTTTGTGATCTAGTATCATCGACCTCAAGAGGAGCGGGATCACATTCGGTCCTGGACCCACTTGCGGCAACCGTTGTAAATAGAGCTGGAATATTGACCTCCATCCTTGAAGGGAGGGACCTGCCAAATCTATTGAGATGTATCGAAGGATCCACATATCATGGGACAACAGTGTCCCCGGGAGGATGACAATATGGCATCATCCAACAAGAAATCACCAAAAAAGTCTGGTAAGAAAAAGAAACCTGTAATGATCTCCAGACCACCAGGATCAGAAGATGATGGACCTACTGGTGTTGTCAAGGATCATAAGCATTGCTTCAATTGTGGTGTTTCGATCACACCTGACAAAGATGTATGCTCGAATAAATGTCAAGCAGAATGGGACCGAATGATGAAAAGAAAGAAAATGATGACCTACATCCCATACATTGGAATTGGTTTGGTCATTTTGTTCTATATGCTGGTCATTTACAGTCAGTAAGGTCGTGCAATGAGATGGAGACACCCACCGAGAACATCTGTTTGGGAGGTACCTTCTCCCCGATACATGTTGGTCACCTCAAATTGCTTGAGGAGGCATTTACCAACAGTAAGATGGTATCGGTTGGTTTGACATCCGATGAGTTAGCGACAAGGAACCGGGAACGGACCGTGGAACCCTTTGATGTAAGGAAAAAAAAATTGGTTCCTATACTTGAAAGATTGTCCGAGAACTACTCGATCCCTTTTTCCTTATCTGAGATCAATGATAGATTTGGATTTGCTCTAAGACCACAGATCGATTCAATAGTTGTTTCCGAGGAAACGGAAAAGACAGTTGACGAGATAGATGAGGAGAGACGAAAGCTGGGCCTTCCGCCGCTGAAAAGATTTGTTCTTAGCATGGTTCTTGATGGAGGAGGGAATAAGATCTCCTCAACCAGGATCTCCATGGGTGAGGTTGATGTTGAAGGGAACGTGATCAAGGAGAGACCCCAGAAGGAGCCCATGAAAAGGATCTGTGTCCATCTTGGATCCAAGAATCCGGAGAAAGGCGAAGGAGTGACCAATGCCTTCAGACGGCATACAGCCGGTTTTCAGCTATTCCAGTACAATATATCCAGTCGTGAAAGGACCAGGAAAATGGATATTCTTGAGGGTGCCCGACACAGGACAGATGAAATGATCCAGAAGAATTCCAGGGAAACAATATCTCCATCTGACTACTTCGTTGGAGTTGAAGCTGGAGTTGTTGAAATGAAAGGCACCTGGTTCCTGATCCATGGCTGCTTCATCCTCAACGTTGGATTCAAGGGGATCGGTGTATCAAGTGGTATAGAGGTCCCATCCAAGATCATAGAGAGGATAATGGTCTACAAGGGGCATTCGTGGGAGACAAAGAATATACTTGGTATGAGAACATCCCTCATTGAGAAGTTAAGCGGTGGAACGGTGTCAAGGATAGATCTTGTTGAACAAGCGACCAGGATGGCATTGATATCACTTACCAATGAAAAAAAGGATGGGAGGAATAAAAATGGTTGATATATTGTCCTCAACCCCTTCTCTGCTCCTTTTCGTGATGATCATCATTTCACTCGCTCTAGCTATCATCCTCCCATGGAAGAAAAAGGCAACAGCAACAACTGTGATCTCCGTTTCGATCATGGCGATATTCATCGTCCAATTCCTTTTGACCTCAGACCTGATATATGATCTTCCTTTCTTCAACAACTATACACCTACGGACAGATATGCAATATTCGAAAACCTTGGTTTCAATCCCAAGGCTATTGTAGGGGACTATTCAGTTTATCAATTCCTTACAGCTACCTATCTCCATTCAGGTTTCATGCATATTATGTTCAATTTCTTTGGCCTATTGATCCTTGGTACTCAGCTGGAGCAGAGGATCGGTTGGGAGAGGTTCCTTGTCATCTATTTTGGTTCGGGCATCATCGCTGGAGCTGTGATACTGTTCATATCTCCTTTTGGATACCTGGGTCATACAATGGGCACGATCTCCATAGGGGCTTCGGGCTGCATCTTTGGAATACTGGGGGCACTTTGGTATCTCTTCCCCAGGGATGAGATCTTCTTCCCATTGATAATCATCAAGAAGTGGCCTATCTCCCTGATTGTGTTGATCTATGGTGGAATATCTGCTCTGTTCATTCTACTGGGTTCTGACAGCGAAGTAAGCCATATTGCACATTTTGCCGGACTTGTCGGCTCCTTCCCCATAGCTTTTCTTGTCAAACCCAAAAAACAGGACGACGAGAAGAAGGGATTGGATGTACTCACCAAGGATCAGTTGATAGAGCTTGCTGATTCGAAACAGCAAAGGAAACTCCTCGATAGAGCACTTGAAGCGGATGAGAAGGAGGTCCGGGACGCCTGGTTGGAAGACTTCTTTTCCCGGATCAAATGCCCAAAATGCTCCGGATCGGGGATGAATTACGATTCAAAGGATGCTACCTGTCCAAGGTGTGGAAAAAGGATCAGACCTTGATCAATCTCTCAAACATTGGAACTAGCCCGATTAAGCTTAAATAATATAACATTGAATAATTATTTACCTGTTTGTGGAGGTATGTAGATGGAACCAAAGATAGTTTGGCTTGGACACGCTTCTTTTATGATAGATTCCGATGTTGGAAAGATATACATCGATCCATGGAAGTTGAAGGGTGGACCAAAAGCAGACTATATCCTCATCACACATTCTCATATGGACCATCTCAGTGAGGACGACATAAAGACCCTGAGGCAGGATTCCACTGTGATCGTTGGACCTCCAGATGTTGTTGAAAAGCTTCCGGGAACGATCTCTATCGCCCCTGGAGATGTCAAGGACATAGGGAGCATCAAGGTAGAGGCTCACTCCGCTTACAATCCAAAGAAGGAGTTCCACCCCATTACCAATAATTGGGTCGGTTTTGTTGCAGATATTGCCGGTTACAGGATCTACCATTCAGGAGACACAGATGTCATTCCAGAAATGAGCAATGTCAAGAACATCGATGTTGCCCTCCTACCGGTTGGCGGAACCTACACAATGACAGCCGAGGAAGCAGCAGAAGCTGTCAAGATCATCAATCCCAAGAAGGCTATCCCCATGCACTGGGGAGATATTGTCGGTGGAAAGGAAGATGCAGAGAAATTCAAAGGGATCGCTTCTTGTCCTGTTGAGATCCTTGAACCGATGAACTGAGTTCCTTCAACCAATTCAACAAGTTGTTTGGTATCTCCCAGTCTCCTCTCTGGAGCAATGGCTTGGAAAATGTCAATGGCCAATTTTGACTGGAACCTGCTAATGAGAAAATCTGTACATGTGGAATTCCATCCAGTATGTTCATTTTTCCAGCCATGTTCAATAGGTCGTTGTGGGCTTTG
>JAUVBH010000106.1 GCA_030591285.1 Thermoplasmatota archaeon | reverse complement strand
GTGGTTGCAACAATATTTTGCACTATCACCTTGGGTGCGGTATCAACATCGACCCCCATCTCCTTGATCATGGTAAGAACACGACTAACTACCTCCTCGGCCATTGCGACACTCTTTGCTCCGGTGCAGACAAGCTTTCCACTTGAGAAAAGAAGAAGAGCCGTTTTCGGGTCCTTCACCTTATATATGAGGCCGGGGAACTTTTCCGGGACATACTCGGCATCGTCTAGTGCCATGGAGATCTTCTGCAGGTCGAGCGGAACCCCCGCTGAGGAGGAAGATACGACGTTCTGAACGTGAATTTCCAGCACCTTATCCATAATATCACTCTTCTATCTATTTTACCCAGTCCATTTCGAGTCTGAGCAAGGATGACTGTGTAGTGTATCTCTTTATAAATAGTTTATTAAGGTTTATAAGCAAAATAGACGACTTATTGACGTTCAATTTCGGTTAATTTAACTTGTCGATCCAACCCTGAACTTGGTCCAAATCCATGGCAATTGTTGGGTAGAATTGGGAGATCGCTGCTCCCTCGGAATGGAGCACGGGATACAATCCCTCCTCCCCGGGACCTGATGGGAAAACAGCTCCCCAAACCTTCAATTTGCTTACTGCGTCTTCAAGGCCGTCCTTCAGGTCCTTACCCTCCAGGATAAATGGGGCCTTGCCTCCCCCAATGGAGTTCGACTTCAACTGAGAGCCCCAGAATTCAACATCTTCACTATTGGTGACAGGAATTACCTTGCACCCTCTCCTTCTCATAAGTATGAAGGAAAGGATGGATCTTCTTTCATCCATCTCATCAGGAGGAGGAAGATATTGGATGACCTTTCCCTGGGAAGATGCAGGCATTCCCCCAAGTCCTTTTACCCTGCTGTCGAATATGTATGCGATGCTGTCTCTGATCTCGACCTCGACCCAGATATCAGGTTTCTTAAGATCAACATCAGCATCTCCCTCAACAAGGTGGGCTATCACTGCTCCACCTCCATCTATTGCGATCTCCTGGCTTGAATAGGGATGGTTGCCTGTCCTTCTGACCTTCAAACCATAAGTCATCCCCTTCTTGATCCTGGGGGCCCCGAATACAGACAATGCTTTCATCAGTTCTTCCTTTTCCGAAGATGCCATTTCAACCTGGGAGAACGAGTAGATCCCTGGAACCCTTCTTAGGATAGGAGAGGCCCCTTCAAACTGATCTGTCTCGATGAACACCCTGCTTCTCTTTACATCCATGATATGTTCGATCTTGGCATCCAGCAGGCTTTCTTCTATATCATCTGCAAGTTGCTTGAGAAATCGGGACCTGACCCTTTCACTCTTCAGCCCCAGTTCTGCGAACCTTATTAGGATAGTGCTCATTGTTTCCACAACCCGGAGACGATGGTCCCGCAGTTGACACATCTACCTCCCTTAAGTCCCTTTTGCCTAGCAGTAAAGTGATCCCTGCTGATTATTTTCTTACCGCATCCTGGGCAGAATGTATCATTATAACCTCTACCGCCAAGATTCCCGATGAAAACATGTTTTATACCCCTCTTCAGGGCCTTGTCCCTGATGCGCTCCAGGGTTCTTCCGGAGGTAGCTTCAACATCCATCATCTTGTGATCAGGATGGAACCGGTTGAAATGGATAGGGACCTGATCGTGGAGCTCCTTCATCACCCATTCCATGAAACCATCTATCTGAAGGTCATCATCATTGCGACCAGGGATGACAAGGTAGGCGATCTCAACATGAACCCCCAGATCCACTGAGGTTTTCACATTTTCAAGGACAGTATTCAGGTCCCCTCCGGTTATGTTCCTGTAGAAATCCTCGCTGAATCCCTTGACATCGATGTTGGCCCCATCAGTGTATTCCATGATCTCCTTCCAGGGACCCTGTGCCAGATGACCGTTGGTGACAAGAACGACCTTAGCTCCTCTCTCCCTCAATCTGGGGGCGACCTCCATGATATACTCGAAATTTATCGTGGGTTCATTGTAGGTGAACGCAACTCCTACACTACCTTTATCAAGAGCCTTGTTGACTAGCAGATCCGGCGGTATGAAATAATTCTCCATTCCTTCTGGTCTTTCCCTTGAAAGGCTCCAGTTCTGACAGTGTAGACAGGTCATATTGCACCCGATGGAACCGAGCGAAAGGATGCTCGAACCCGGGAGGAAGTGGTTCAGGGGCTTCTTCTCAATAGGATCCAGATGGACAGCAGGGTAGATCCCATAAGCTCCTGCTGTGAGTTTTCCCTCTATGTTGAACCTTATTCCGCATATCCCCCTATTCCCGGTCTTTATCTTGCAGAAATGGGGGCAGAGTTCGCATTGGACCATCCCATTTTCGAGAGTTGAATAGTGCAGTGCTTCTTTCACCATGGGCTGGGTTGATTGTCCTGAGACCGAATAAAACTTGCCATCACCTGAAACGATCCAGGGCGCCAACAGGTGAATTTACTCCCAGCAGCTCCATCATCTTGGATGCATTAGTGGGTGCCATCCCCTTGGGGTGGTTGTTGAAATATACCCTTGTTTCCTGGTCTCCCTTGGAGGCGATGATCTTGATCGGATCCTTTCGCTCCATGATCTCACTTTCAGGATAATCATAGAAATATCTAGCGTTGGGATCATCATTTGTGGTCCTGAACCATTCTTCCTTATTCCTTCCATGGAATCGGATATAGCTGTGTCTTGCGGTCTCCTCGGAGAACCAAGGGAAGGAAGGCCCATCAACAACCACAAGAGCTATCCCGAACTCCCTTAGGACATCTCTGGCACTTCCATTCAATCTCAGGTCCTCGTTCAACCAGGATGAATTTCTCAGTTCAAGTGCATGGGAACCTGGAAGAGTTGAAAGCTTCTGGCAAAGCTCCTTCAGCCTTTTCAGCCCCATACCGTATTCAGGAAGTGGGACCCTTGGCTCCGATTTCATCTTGTACTTGATGTCACCCCTCATGGTGAAATAGGGAGAAGCCTGGAAAAGAACTGCTCCCAATGTATTGCGATCTGAAAGTGGTTCCAGAACAGATTCCTTGAAATCATCCAAACCTTTGAACAGATCATCCGGATCTTCCTCCATGCAAAGTTCATGGGAGACCCTGGAAGGAACCTTTACAGTGAATTCCCTGCCCTCCCAATTGGATGCTTCCTTGGCCCAACCCTCAACCGACGATAGCTTTGGAACATTGTAGAATGTGGAATTGACCTCAACAGTATCAAATCTGGACAGATAGAATTTTAGAAATGACCTCTGTGCCATTTTCTGAGGATAGAATGGTCCGATCCAATCTTTATATGACCAGCCACTGGTTCCTATGCGAATATGTCCCATGGGTCCTCCCCGACCCCCTAATCAAGCTTTCCTTTCTTTCCACACTTGGGACATTTGATCTTAAGGGGTCTATTGTTGGATGTGATCGGTATGGGTGATTCACAAGCTGGACATGGAATGTATCCAAGGACATCAGGAGCATCAACTACCTTATCTTCAAGATCGAGCTCACCGGTGGAAAGCTCATAGACTTTGGATTCCCCTTCATGGAAAACCTCGGTTGGAGCTTCCATCCCGACGGTCTCGGCGTCGCCAAGATCAAGGATCTGACCTGAGGGGCGATAGACAGGGCCCTGGATCCCTTCCATCTCACTCTCTTTGAATATTATTGGGAAGAAGCGGTATTCGAAATCCGGAAAAAAATCCTTCTTCTTCTTCTCTTCTGACAAGGTATCACCCAAATCGGGGAGTTGTTTCCTTACATAAAAACGTATTCACTGGTTTATGATGATGTGTTCCGACATCAGCTCCCGTTTCTTCTCTTTGAACTGATGTAGGCCGCGATGATGGCGACCAATATCAATACGCCAGCTGTTGCCGTGATCGCGATGATCGCTTCCGTGCTGAGGGAGAACCCGGACCCTATAACATGCACTTTGGTTCCTATCACATTATTCTGGGAATCTATATCTGCCTGCAGATCGTCTTTTTCGATAATAGACCCGCTAGGATCCAGAACAATACGAACATTATGTTTTCCTTCCTTGGCCTCCCATGTAAGGATCGCCAGTTTGCTCCCGGGATTGGACATTGGTACGAAGGGTAGTGTAATATTGGCTACTGGTCTGTTATCGATGTAAAGTTCAACGATCACATCCTGGGCATTGGTCTCTCCCCTGTTGCCTACCTTGACAATAAAGGTCAACCTGTCTCCCTCGTTTGCTTTCAACTCATCATCACCAGATGAACCTGCAACCTCTATTCCTCCGACGAAATAGAGATCAGGATATGAGAACTCGATCTTCACAGGAAGGATCTCCCTTACATCCGTGGCCAAGGAAGTGACCATGAGATTGGTAATTTCAACAGGGATACCTTCTCTATCAATACCCTGTTTGATCCAGAACTCGAGATACGCTTTCCCTCCTGGGGGGAGTTTGATCGCAAAATCTGTCACAGGTTCATTACCTGAAAGCGGACCTCCGAATAACTGTCTCTCTGGAATGAACAACTTGTTAGGAGAGAGAACGGTCAGGTCAAGCGGTTTGGAGGTGTTCCAGTATGTTGCATCACCTTTCTGGTCAATATGCTGAGATATAGAGAACAGTCCTGCTCTGGTCCCTGCTGGAAGCTCGATCAATGACCCAAAGGCACCTTGGCCACCAATTATTGTGTCCGTGGTATCAACACCATTTCCAGTGTTTTCTATCGAACACCTGAACCTTGCTTCCTTGTTCACCTGGGCTCCAAATATAATGTTAGGTTCACCATCCAATGATAGAAGTTTGAATCCTCTTACATGCTTCACTTTAACTTCGAAACTTAAAAATTCGATCTGATCTTCTATATGGATGAGCAAATGCATTTTGTAATGATCTGTAAGTGCATTTTCCGGGATCTGGACCTGCATTTTCAGATATTCTTCCGAAAAAGGATCGAGCAATAGATCATCGACCTTCCTGTTCTTGCTGTCAAGAACGTCCAGTGTCCATTCCTCGGGTATCATCGGTTCGAATCTGAATCTCTCATCTCCATTGCCATAATTCATTAGGACAAATTCCAAATTCACCTTGTTTCCTGGAAGGTCCTCCTTGATGGTCTCGCCGACCATTGATTCGCGAGTGGAGTGTATCTGATCGACCCTAACTATTACGGAAGCCCTGGATGTGATGTGGAGTTCGTCCTTGATCGTGCCTCTAATTGTCACAATAAGTGAGGTTCCCGCCAAGGCATCTGAAGGAGGTGTCACGAAGATCGGAATGGTCCTTGTCTGACCTCTGAACACAACTATTGGTTCTTTGTTCAGTTCGATATTCCAATTTTTCAAAAGAGTATCATTATCAAGTATGACAACGACTGCTTCTTTGTTCCCGAGATTGGTGACCCTCAACGGTATCTCCATCCGTGAACCTGGCATGCACAGGATTCCGTTGTCCACGATATCGAGTCTGAGGCCATTATCTTCAGAAACAACAAGGTGAAGGTCATCGGAACTTTCCACATTAATTTCGAACAGCTCATTTGCCTTGAGCGATCTTGCCTTCAGAGACAACACCAGATCCATGTCTGCAATGGCTTCATCCGGGCAATGGATCCTGACCGTGAACCTCTCTCTGCTCTTTCCAGGGAATGATCCGACAAGATGTGGAGCCATCAACGTAATATCCATTTTCCAGAGATCGGTACCCCGGAAATACCAGTCCCATCCTGATTCTCTTGGTGGCTCTGACAATGTCAACTGGAATGTGTCATTGATCGTTCCGGTGTTTAGGACCTCGACCTCGATATCATATTGCCCACCCTGGGAGATCGCTTCCCATTTCAGTCCCTCTCTGGGAGAAATTGGATCATCGTCGATTGGATGATCGAAATGGACCTCAACATCTGTATCGACCCTAAGATTGACCTGGAGCAGGATCTCGTCCTTCACCCAGGCATCCACCGAATGGTTTACCTTTATCACGATCTGAGCCGTTGTGGGCTCCAACGCTTCCATTGGTGTCCACACCGATACAAGGATCCTGGCAGAATCTTCATCCCTGATTTCAATGTGGTCCGGATTCTCATTTCCGTTCAGGGATGGTGTATCGATAAATATTTTCCAACCATCAGGAAGTGTATCTTCCTCGTGATCCATGTAGAAGATATTTTTAT
>JAUVBH010000134.1 GCA_030591285.1 Thermoplasmatota archaeon | reverse complement strand
GAAACCCAGGAGACCCTGTCTTTTAGCCAGTATGGTCAAATATTCCAATAGCTCGGATCCGATACCGTTGTTCTGCTGTTCATCGATGACAACAAATGCAACTTCAGCGGAATGGGTCTTCTCTTCGATCCCATATTGACCAATACCGTAGACGATCTCCCTTTCACTATCACCATTGGTGGCCAGGATCACCTTTTCCTTGGTGTGGTCGATGATCACGAACTCCTGCAATCTATCATGGGGAATGTGTTTCCTTACGGAGATAAACCGTCTGTAGATGCTTGAATCGGAAAGTGAATAGAAGAACTCCTTCACCATTGGTTCGTCACTGATCCTCACTGGTCGAAGGACAAGTTTCTTTCCCTGGTGGGTTGTCCTGAATGTCTCCAGTTCCTCGGGATATTCTCCTCTTTTTCCTGGAATAAAAGCCTGATCCTTGTATATCAATCCCCTTTTCTTGGCTTCCTTTATCAGGGTGGGTCTGAATTTAGGATGAGCAATGGCGATCAGGTCCATTGCACGTTCTCTTATGTTCTTTCCATGGATGTAGGCGATCCCATACTCGGTGACCACATAGTGAACATCTCCTCTGTTGAGTGTGACACCAGATCCCTCTGACAGGAATGGAACTATTCGGGAGATTGTATCATTATTGGCTGTGGACCGAATCGTAAGAATGGTTTTACCGTTCTCTGCAAGAACAGCACCTCTCATGAAATCGGCCTGTCCTCCGATCCCACTATAAAAAGTACTCCCAATGGACTCCGCTGAAGCCTGTCCTGTCAGGTCGATCTGTAGAGCACTGTTGATTGCCGTAATGTTGCTGATCTGTGCGATCACAAGGGGATTGTTCGTATAATCTATTGGTCTGAACTCTACCTGAGGATTATCATTGATGAATTCATAGGTCTCCTTCTTTCCCATGGAGAAAGTGGCAACGGTTTTTCCCTTATTGATCGGCTTTCTAGAGTTGTCTATGACACCCAGTTTCATCAGGTCCACTATTCCATCACCAAGTAGTTCAGTATGAACACCAAGGTGTTTCTTATCGCTCAAATTCCCAAGGATAGCATTGGGGATGCTACCATACCCAACCTGTATGGTATCTCCATCCTGAACGATCTTGGACACATATTTCCCGATCTTCTTGGAGATGTTGTCATCCACCTTTGGTTCATATTCAAGGAGAGGCTCATCATGAAAGACAAGGTAGTCGATATCATCGATATCGATGAAAGTATCTCCATGCACCCGAGGCATCCGGGGATTTACCTGAGCAATTACTATCGATGCATTCTCTACCGCAGCTCTGATGATATCCACAGAAATGCCCAAACTCATATTGCCATGATCATCCGGTGGTGAGACCTGGATCAGTGCCACATCGACCTCCACCAATCCCTTCCTTATAATAGAAGGAACCTCGGATAGGAATATTGGAGTGTAATCTGCCAGACCATTATTCACGGCACCTCTGGTATTGTTTCCAACAAAGAACGAATTGTGCCTGAAATTCGTCTTGAACTTCTCATCAATGTATGGAGCAACTCCCAGTGTCCAAATGTGAAAGATCTCCGTGTCGAAGAATGCCTTGGGATTGGATTCGAGGTATTCTGTCATTGCTTTGATCAAATATTGAGGTTCACCACAGGCAGTTCCAATGAAGATCCGATCTCCCCGATGGATATTCGAAAAAACCCTATCCTCTGGGATGCACTTGTCAGGATAGCGCTTTTTCATCCATGCTAGTGGAGATGTTTCGATCTCATCTTTCATGTTAACCACCTGTTATTTTCGAACGGGTCATCAATAGTATTCGTAAACACATTGGATCTTCATATCCCTGAGAAATCCCCAAAGTTTTTTCCTGATCTCGACGTCATAATCCATTGGATTGATGATTATCCGTTCGAATTCTATCTCGATCTCATCAACCGGTTCCTTAACATTTTCGTCGACCATATTTCTTGCCTCCAAAAAATATATACTCAAGTAACGTATTTACACCTATGTAACTGCATAATGTAACAGATGGTAATAATATGAGCGAAGAATTAATCACCGGTGACAAAAAGTGGTATTCCCGCATACTCCATTATTTGACAGAGGACCCGACCCGGAGCGTCAGAGATATCGCAAAAGATATGGGAAGCTACCGTCAAAAGGTCTGGAGGAAGAAGAAGAAACTCGAAGAGGACCATGTTATCTGGGGGTATACGGCTGTTGTGGATGAGAGTGTGATGAATCAGGTCATGTACATTATACTCATGAAGTTGAAACCGATGTCAACAGATCTTGCTGAACTGATGAAGAATCGAATACTGCAAAGGGAGCCTGCAAAACAAAATGTTAGGCTGTTAAACGTTCTCTATGTGAACGGAGAATACGATCTTGTGGTGATGTTCACTGGTCCTGACCATTCAACTGCAAGAAGATATTTCGATTCTCTTCGAATGGCCTATGATGAACATTTGATCGAGAAACCTGTGATAATAGATGTTAACCTGTCTCTAATGAGAGAGGGTAAGATCAATCCCAATATTTTGAAGATCTTCGAGTATGTCCCCATATAGTCCGCAATTGATTCTCCTAACCATTCCGGGACCCCACTAATAAGAGATGAGTGACTACTTATTGTCAAGGTGGCATTTTTGAATAGTAAACTACCGACCAATAAGCTGGAAAAAGAGACCAGTCCATATCTCAAGCAGCATGCAAGCAATCCGGTTGATTGGTATCCATGGGGAGAGGAAGCATTCAAGAAAGCACAAAGGGAAAACAAACCGATCTTCCTTTCGATTGGATACTCCACCTGCCACTGGTGCCATGTGATGGCACATGAATCCTTTGAAGACACAGAGGTTGCGGAGGCCCTGAACCGATCGTTCATCTCCATCAAGGTTGACAGAGAGGAGCGGCCAGACATCGATTCCGTGTACATGAAAGCAGCTGTACTTGCGACTGGAAAAGGAGGGTGGCCTCTCACGATCATCATGACACCCGATAAGATCCCATTCTTCACTGCTACTTACATTCCAAAGAATTCAAGATACGGAATGATGGGTTTGACCGAGCTTCTTGAGACCCTGGATCGGATGTGGAAAAGTGACCGCCAAAAGCTCTTGAACTCGGCCTCCTCTATCAAAGATGCATTGAATTCACTTTCAAAGAGTGAAGTGGGGGATAGTATCGATGAAGGAATGGTGGATCGGGCATTCCATCATTTCAGTACATCCTTTGATGAAAAATGGGGTGGATTTGGTGGGGCCCCGAAATTCCCATCTCCGCACAATATCATCTTCCTGCTTCGACAGTGGTGGAGGACAGGGAACAAAGGATCCTTGAAGATGGCAACCACCTCTTTGAAGAAAATGAGGTACAGCGGTCTTTACGACCATATTGGTGGAGGATTTCATAGATACTCCACGGATGTAGAGTGGCGTCTGCCTCACTTTGAAAAGATGCTCTATGACCAGGCAATGATGGCTTTGGCTTACACTGAAGGATACCTTGCCACAAAGGACCCGATCTTCAAAGAGACCGTTGAAGGCGTACTAGAGTATGTGCAAAGGGACATGACGTCATCGGATGGAGGTTTCTACTCAGCAGAGAATGCAGATTCCGATGGAGAAGAAGGCAAATTCTATGTATGGACCGAAAAGGAGATCACTTCCATTTTCGGTAGATCGAACTCGGAGAAATTCCTGAAAGCCTTTGATATCAGAAAAGAAGGGAACTTCAAGGATGAAGCAACGGGAAAGATGGACGGAAAAAATGTTCTCTACCTGCAGGGTGACATTTATGACCCCGATCTAAAAAAGATGCTTGAAACCTTAAGGTCAGAGAGAGATAAAAGGATCAGGCCGTCCCAAGATGATAAGATATTGACGGATTGGAACTCCCTGATGATCTCGGCTTTCTCCAAGGCATATCAGGCATTTGGAAGGAATATCTATCTGGAGATCGCCCAAAAGGCAATGGAGCGGATCAAAGAGCGATCATTATCCAGAGATGGAGCTGTGATGCATCTTATCAAACCGAACAACAAGAGCGTCCCGGGATTTCTCGATGATCACAGTTTCCTCCTTAATGCACTGTTGGACCTCTACGAATCCGACCTCAACCCGGTCCACCTGGAAGACGCTGTTAAAGTTGCGATATCAATGATCGGACAGTTCATGGACAAAGATCGATCAGGATTCTTCCTGACATCGGAAGATGGAGAAGAACTTCTGGTAAGGGAAAAGGAAGCATACGATGGTGCAATGCCATCGGGAAATTCGATTGCGATGTCCTCTCTGATCAGATTATCAAGGATGACAGGAGAAACCAATTTTGAGGAGATCGCTTCGGAGACCGGGAAGAATTTTACATCGGACCTGCAGCGGGCCCCTTGGGGATTCACTCAGATGTTGTCAGCTTTTATGCATGGCCAGGGCCCATCAAGGGAAATTGTCATCTCAGGTGAGCTCACCGATCCTTTGACAGAAGAGATGCTCGGCATAGTTCGAGAGGCATATCTCCCAAACAAGGTTATATTGTTAAGAGAACCCAATGACAATAGAATTGAACAGATCTCTCCATTTACCAAAGATAATATTCAGATCGATGGGAAGACTACTGCTTATGTATGTCAGGGATGGAAGTGTGATGTTCCAACGAATGATCCGGATCGACTGAGGTCGTTCCTTGCTCGGAATTGATACTTTCCAGTTTGTCAATGGTGGTATCTTCTTCCTTTCTAACTTTTCTGAACTTAATGAATATGAGAGATCCGACACCAAGTATAACCATGATCACTGAAATGGAAATAGCTATGATCGTGGAAAGCCCTAAAGACCCTGAGAGAGCGGTCGTGTCTTTCCATCTGCTGGGGTCTTCTGGGTATCTGTCCAATTTCAACCCCGTCCATGAATCCTGACCTTCCATACCCTCATTCCATGAATCAGGGTAACCATCTGAATCAGAATCCTCTGAGGCAACAGGGTCCTCTGGGAAATCATCGACATTATCACCGAAATTGTCCCCATCAGAATCAGCCCATTCCTTGTCATCAAGTGGAAAAGGATCATTGATATCATTGATCCCATCAGAATCTGTATCCTCCCTCTCATACTCCTGGATAGGTGGATCATCTGGCCCCGGTTCGGCTGGGGGTTGGACGTCGTCCTTGAACCAATCTGCCGATCCGAGATATAAATAGACCTTACCGGATGAACTGCCACCCTGATCGTTTGCCCATGTACTGACGATGAGATCTCCCATCCCATCTCCGTTCACATCTCCACCACCCCTCAATCCCCATCCAAAACTGTCCGCCGACATCTCACCCATAATCGATGCATCGACATCATTACAG
>JAUVBH010000158.1 GCA_030591285.1 Thermoplasmatota archaeon | reverse complement strand
TATCACCGGGGTATCCTCGGTAAGCAGTGCCAACGGACCGTGTTTCAACTCACCTGCAGGATATCCCTCGCAGTGGATGTAGGATATCTCCTTCATCTTGAGGGCCCCTTCCAGGGCAGCAGGGAAGTTGATGTACCGACCCAGGTAGAACGCGTTCTCGGCCTCTGCGAACCATTCTGCCTGCTCCTTTATCAAGTCAGTGTTATTGAGGATCCCTTCCACTGATCTGATAGTGTGCCGGAGTCCATCCTTTATTGATTTGAACTCATCTCTTTTCAGATTTCCCATATGATATCCGAGGTGAGAGGAGAATAGGTACATCATCATCAGCTGGGATGTAAAGGTCTTGGAAGCTGCCACTCCTATCTCCGGACCTGACCTCAAATAGAGAGTGATGTCGGTCTCCCTGGTTATTGTTGAACCAACTACATTGGTTATTGCAACCGTCTTCAGACCTCTGGCCTTTGCCTCTCTCGCTGCCATGATGGTGTCCAGGGTCTCACCGGATTGGGTTATGAAGATCATCAATGCATCATCGGTTGTGATGTCTGCGAACCGGTATTCCGAAGCCATGGACACAATTGTCGGTAATCCGGTGAACTTCTCGAACAGATATTTCCCAACCATACCGGCATGATAGGATGTTCCACAAGCCACGATCCTGATCATCCTCGATGTTACAAGATCCCTGGGAATGTTATCTTCATCCGAAACCCATCCAGTGAGTGACTGGTGAAGGGACCGAGGTTGTTCGAATATCTCCTTGATCATGTAGTGTTTGAAACCACCTTTTTCAGCATCTTCAAGGGACCAATCGACCTCTGTCCATTCATGTACTGCGATCTCACCAGATAATTTCTCGATATGAATGCCATCGCGAGTGATCTTGGCTATCTCCCCATCATCCATGAAAATGAAGCGGTTCGTATACTTCAGAAGGGCGGTCACATCGGACGCAACGAACCCCTCGTGGACCCCTGCTCCAACGACCATTGGACTTTTCTCCCTGGTGCAGATGATGGTGTCCGGATGATCCTTGTGCAGAACAACTATGGCGTAGGAACCATCAAGTCGTTTTGCAACTTCCCGGACCGCTTCGAAGATGTCCCCCCCATTATCCTTGTATTCTTCCGAGATAAGATGCGGGATAACCTCGGAATCTGTCTGGGAAAGGAATGAGTGGCCTTTGTCGATCAATTCCTGCTTCAAAGCTAGATGATTGTCGATGATCCCATTGTGAACAACCGCAATGGTGCCATCTTCATTTGCATGGGGATGTGCATTTATCTCATTTGGAACACCGTGTGTTGCCCATCGTGTATGGGAGATACCAATACGCGCTCCTGTCAATTCCAGCTTCTTCTCGAGCTCGGCGATATAACCCTGGCTTCTCTGAATGAAAAGAGGATCGGAACTATTTCTTGGATCTATGATGGCAACTCCTGATGAATCGTATCCTCTGTACTCGAGTCTCTTCAGAGCTTCGACAAGGACCTCCGATGCTTCCCGGTTACCAACATATCCTACTATACCGCACACTTAGATCACCTCATAGGACATGGGTCCCATCCATCAGGTTATCCCGAAGGTTCTTGTTCGCACCGATACTGCAGCCGTTCCCAAGTATCACCCCTGGTGAAAGGGAAACATGATGGGAGACCTCGCAGTCAGCTCCAATTATTGCTCCAAGCGTCTTTGTGGCAGTGTATCTTTCAAGTTTGATGGTATATTCTCCTTTTTCAACACCCAGGAAATCTCCTAGGGTGGATCCGTTCGCAAGTACAGATTGATAAATGGAAGTATGGGCTCCGATGGTCACATCGGACATGATGAGAGTGTTCTTCACCACAGAGAAAGGACCGATGGTGCAATTGTCCCCTATGGATACATTCGCTCCAATATATGCGCCGGGTCCGATCACAGATCCAGGTCCTATGGAGATGGGGCCTTCAAGAATTGAATTCGCCCTGATGCGAGCTCCTTCTCCTATCTTTACCGGACCCTTGATCACAACTCCTTCTTCGATCGTCCCCTTTATGTCCTTGGGAGTTCTGGACAAAGTATATTCATTCAGGGGGAGAAGGTCCCACGGATAAACGGCATCGAGCCACATGTCAGCTCTTTTGATCGTCACCTTTCTTCTCTGGGCCTCTTCTGTGATCGCAGAGGTCAGGGTCAATCTTTCTCCAACACCTTTTGCTTCAAGTCTTGCAAAAATGTCAGTGTCAAGCATGTAGGTCCCGGTATTGATCAATGTGGATTGGGAAGGGTCCTGATATTCCCAAAGTGCAAGGGCAAAGACCGAGGGAGTTCCGGATGATATGAGATCCTCTGTTAGCTTCTGCCTTTCGCGGATGGTTACCAACTTATCTCCTTTCACCTCGACAACACCATATTTCGAGGAGTTGGAGGTTGAGGCCACAAGTATACCCCAATCTCCCTTTGGTGTGGTGAGAAGGTTCTTCAGGGCTTCGACATCCACAAGAGAATCACCTGGAACCACCAGGAACCGATCATCTACCTTGTCCTTGGTCTGGAATAGAGCGTGAGCGGTGCCCAGCTGGAACTTCTGGGTAACATATTCTATGTTGATCCCCAGATCTTTTCCGTCCCCGAACTGGTTCATGACCTTCTCTTTCTGATACCCCACCACAAGAATGATGTCGCGAATATTGACACTGGCAAGCGATTCGAGTACATAGGAGAGGATGGGTTTGTTCCCAATGGGCAGCATGCCCTTCCCCATGTTTCCGGTCAACGGTCTAAGCCTCCGACCCTCACCTGCCGCTAGGACCACAGCTTTCATGGTAACACCTACTCCTGTCTACAAATTCAACATTATACAAAACTTTCTGCTATAATCGGCATAAGTAGGAAATTGTTCGGAGATCAGAGTGTATCATCGATTATTCTGGTGATCTCTTTCTCAAGTTCCTTATGGACATCGTCCTGAAGGTCCGCCGGAACGGTCCTGAGACCAAGATGGACACTGGCCTTGGCGATCTTGATCGCGGCCAGGGACTGCCTGAGCTTAGCCTTGTAATAATCTTCAAGTGATTCCCTCAGCTCGGCCTTCAGTTCTGGATTGTCATCAAGGGCTTTCTGGATCTTCTTCTTGATCTCGTCCTTGATCATATCTCTGGCAACCTCCAAAAGAAGGTCCTCGTCACCCAGTACTTCTCCAAGCGATGATGAAAATAGCTTCCCAAGGTGGATCTCTGCGGTCATATGGAAACCTCTCACCGCAATAGGGCCCAGGGTGACTTATAATTATTGATTGGTCAGATCGACCCAGAGACGAACTGTCTGGCCTTTGAACCCTCATATCTTCTTCCGAGAGAGCCCATTACTTTACCCATCAGAGGTTTCTCTTTGCCCTGTTTGAACAGGGAGATCAACTCTTTGTTCCTCGAGATAATATCCGATACTATCTTCTTGGCGTCGTTGTCATCTATCCTGGCAAGTTCCAGCTCATTGACAGCTTTGTCAGCTGCATCATCGGTGTCGATCATCCAGGATAGGATAACGGGAGCTGCTTTCTTGGTTATGGTTCCAAGTTCCACAAGCTTGAGTACGTTGAGAATATGGTCATGTGAGACCTTTTCGATCTCTGTTCCGGACCTTGATATTGCTTTAAGATCCTCCATAAGGAAAAGGCCTGTGAACCTCGGTTCTGCCCCGGCTGCGACAGCTTTCTGGTAAACCTCGAACCACGGAGAAACAATTAGCCTGTGAGCAACATTCTTGGGGACGCCGAAGGAAACCATTTCCCCCTCATCTTCCCAATATGGTTTTGGGATCTGGGCTTTTACATTTTCAACGATCTCTCTGGTAACAGTTATCGGGGGTCTATCAGTGTCCGGATACATCCTATCAGGACCAGGAAGGATCCTCTCAAAGGTGGTAGTATGAATGGTCTGGACCTGCCTGGTCTCGTTGGGGATGCCAAAGAAAGCTTCCTTTGACCTGATATAGATCTCCTTGACAGCTGTCATGGTGTCGACCTTGGGGCCCCAAACAAGAATGACCGTATCATTGTCGGTGGCTCCCAGCGTTTTCTTGACAGCCGTGATGTCATCTCCCGTGATGCCCCTCATCGGTTCATCGTCGGAGGTGATGAGATTGGGCATCCTATCCAGGCATGCGATCACTCTTATTCTTCCACCCACTTCATCAGCGAATGTCTGATCCCCGTGGGTGGGATGAGAGAATATGTCCTTGAAACCGGGAATTAGAACGGCTTTGACATCCAGGTCATCTCTTGGAGACATCTTATCTTCGAACCATGGTTCAAAGAGGTCCACATTCCTTCCATTGAAATGATCGGTAACATCTGTGAACTTCATTGTTGAAAAATCATCAGCATTCATCTTTTCGGGATCGATCCCTCTTTCGGTCAGCTCCTTGTTGATATTGAGCAGATTATGCTGACGAACTGCCTCACCGGCTGTTATTGTGGGAATGATCTCGATCTTTGGGACTCCCTTGATCTCGACCCTGCGCCCGCCTTCAACTGAGACGTTGACATCCTGTCTCGTGGCTCCAGAACCCCTTCTGACAAGCCCTGTGGATCTCATGACCCAGCCCAGGATCTCTGCCATCTCTCCTGCTTCTTTGGGATTCTTGGCGTTAGGTTCAGTAACTACCTCAACGAGGGGGATGGACAACCTATCAGTCCTCATGACCATCTCATGGCCCTTATCTGACATCTCTCTGCAGGCATCCTCTTCCAGTGAGATCTGCCTGATCTCGATCTCCCTGTCCTGTCCCACCCATGGAACATGACCTCCAAGGGAGATGATAGCGGTTCTCTGAAAACCTGTTGGAATGGAACCATCGAGATACTGCTTTCTGGAGAC
>JAUVBH010000301.1 GCA_030591285.1 Thermoplasmatota archaeon | reverse complement strand
TCTGTGACCATTTTCTTTTTATCCTTTATTGGAGGGAGGACATCTTTCAAGAAAAGCAGTCCAACTATCGCACCAATAAAAGCGATCAAACTGGTGAAGTAGAATGGTGTTTTCAGAGAGGTCAGCTCGGATAAGTTGAAGACTTCCTGTGAGAGGTAGAGGATCCCCGCACCCAATAGCGGACCTGCTACAATTCCAATATTTGTAAGGAAAATATAGATCGAAATAGCTCTGCTCCTTTTCTCTTTAGGAGCCGAATCAACAACAAGAGCTTCTCCAACCGGCCAGACCATTGCTGAAGCGGTCCCCTGAAGGATCCTAACAAGAAATAGTCCGGACCAGTGATCCGGGACTGTGAACAGATAAGCAAGAATTCCATAAAGGAACATCCCGGTTACAATGACCTTCTTCCTGCCTATTCTATCGGATAATCTTCCAAATGGTCTGGCAAGGAAAGCTCTTGTGAACATGAACGAGGCAAGGAGGATACCAACCTCGAAACCCCCTCCATTCAATAGTTCAACATATTTTGGAAAAAGTGGAAGTATCAACCCGAAACCTAGGTAAATGGAAAATGCTAGGGCAGAGGCAACAATTAGGTTCTTTACCCATTTCTCGACCATCTGCCAACGATCCTTTCATCGACACTAATCGACATAGGAGACTGACCCTTCTACAGAAACGAACGCCGCTCCTTTTGTGCATTGGATGAATACATAATACTCACCAGCGACCTCGATCTCATCCTCAAGGAAATCCCAGTTGATGGAATCCGTTCCCATGACATCCATGGTCTCGTTCCTCATGAGATCTTCCCATGGGTTGTAAAGCAGGATCTCTACATGGTTCTCTGAGATGTCCTGGGCATAGAAGCCGGTCACGGTGATCGTGAGGTTCATGACCTTGGCATTTTTCTTGATGGTCCAATTGTTCTCGGTGGAATTCCCAAGAACGTTGACCCCGGGTATCAGTGGTTCACCTTTCAGTATCTGGGTTCCAGAACTGATGAAAAGGTCCTGTGGGACCACTCGAACGGTAACGTTGGCAGAGTCCGTAGCTCCATCTTCGTCGTAGACCGTAAGGACAATATTGTAAACTCCCTGTTCTGAATACATGTAGAAGATATCTGTGCCATTGGGTGTGGTATCCTTTTCAGATCCGTCACCAAAGTCCCACTCGAAGAGGAAGATCCCACTATTGGATAAATTACCTGTATAATCGATATCGAAGGATCCATTGCCATCGAATTCAACGCTTTCTCCCTCTTTGGACAGAGATTTATCAGCAGTTAGAATTGCAGTTGGATCTTTATTCAGAACGGGTTCTGTCACATTTCCTCCATCGCCTCCACCGCCTCCTCCTCCACGGAGGGAATCCACAAGTTTGGGTCCGAAGGTTATTCCTAGAATTATCAATATCAGAGCGATCCCTACGACAGCGACGATCGTTAGTGTGTTCTTTTTCGCCATAATATTCACCCTTGGGCCAGCAACCTCGCTCAACTAGGTCATTGGATAAAGCCGTTCATTAATGTTTTGGCAACATGGTAGAATGTTCTATGCTGTATTCTTAGCCTTTTGCCTTTCTTCTTTCTGGATCCTTCTCTGGATGATCCGGTCCAGAATGAGCTTCATGTAAACCGCATCATGCTCCAGAAGAGGTGATTCGGATATGATCCTGAAGTCCCAGTCCTCATGGTTCAACATCATCTCGGCCATGGGGTCGAATCTCAGGTCACCTTTCTTGATCGGTGTAGCCATGACCTTGTCTCCGTCAGCGTGTTCCACTCCGGAGAAATGGACATAGAAATCCGTTGATTTGGTGACTTCGATAACTTTCTGGAACATCTCCTCGAAATCATCGATCTCCCTGAGGGCCCCACTTTCTCTTGCGTGGATATTGGGGATGTTGAGAACGGGTATTGTCCTTTGAACCCTTTTCACTATGGTCAGGACCTCATCCAGGGAACCAAAGACCTTCTGTCTACCACTGGTCTCTATCCCAAGTGTTATATCAAGTCCCATTTTCTTGAATTTGTCTCTGATCCACCTGACATCCTTGATGGCAATTTCAAGAGCCTCTTCAGGTGTGTGATCGTGATACATTCCAATATGAATTGTAAGTATGTCAGCTCCCAGTACCTGGGTCATTTCCCCTGCCCAGATAACGTTATCAAGAGATCTTGTTCTGTAAACCTCATCCCCAAGGAGGTCCATATAGTAGGGTGCATGGATAGAGAGTTTCACGTCAAGCTCTTCTCCAAGTTCCTTGATCAGGTCCAGATCCTCAGGGATCTCCCTCATTGGCCTGAGAAGTTGAACTTCCATGGCATCGAGCTGTAATGCATGGATGTCCTCTATGCCGTCCTTTAGGGTTCTCCCCTTGCATGATAGTGGTATACCCGCCGGACCGAATCTGATATTCATGTAT
>JAUVBH010000249.1 GCA_030591285.1 Thermoplasmatota archaeon | reverse complement strand
TCCATTCCACTGTATTCATCATTTGATCTGACGGTGGCAGACATCACATGTTCACCAGGATCAATGTTCATGAGCTCCACTTTGACATCTTTCTCTTCTCCGCCCTCAATTGTTGTTGTCCTGTAGGTCTTCCAGTAGCGTCCATCGACGAATACTTCGATCTCCACCTCATTCGCTTTGGATCCATTGCACTGGATAGTGACCAAGACCGACTTCTCCTCGTAGACTATATGTTCAACAGTAAGATCTGTAAGAGGAAGTGTGATCTGTATGGTGAGATCCTTGGCCGGAGTGAAATTCATTTCAGCTGTTGCAGTTCCCCATTTTGCTTCCAATTGGTAGGTCACCATCTGTTCCTCTCCATCACGGTCCAGATATCCCCAGATGGCACCGACATCCGGTCCGTGAACCTGGAATCTGGATCCCAGGGATGAGTTAAGGATAACCTCAGCTCCCAATACCTCTATCATATCAGGGCCGAATATCTCGATGTTCGTCCACCCCCACCATGCAACGGTTCCAAGGCTTGTATTGGTCGGAATGAACTGATTTTCATCGTAGTTCCTGGAGTTCCAGGTCTCATCTTCGATTGCCCATTGTCCGAAATCTCTGAAAACACAGCCTGATATCTCAACTATCGATCCCTCCTCGACCAGAAGGCCAACTTGATTGCCGATCAGGCTGACATTGGTCATTTCAAGAGGAGCGCTGGAGGTCATTCCATAGGTTGCATTCAACAGTGTGGTAAAGGTCACCTCTACAGGATTGTTCCCATTGAAGCTAAGACCAAGAAATGTTGTTTCGAAGTAGGAGTCCATAATGGGTTCTGTCACAGAACAGTTGTAGAGTTCCATTCCAGTCCCCGTTCCTGATACGTAGACACTCTCTGATCTGAGGATCTTACTGTCAGTTCCTCTGATCCCGAAGATGCCGCCTTCCAGGTCTATTATCGTATTGTTCATACTGACAGAGCTTGACACAACAGAGACACCTGCATTGAATGACCCCGTAACGGTCACATTGTCAAGTAGAAGGTCCCCATCCTGCAATGAAGAGATCCCTGCAGTTTGTGAGAACGACATATTGCTTGTAACCACTATATTTGAAAGATCAATTGTTCCAGGTCCGAATTGGGTCACACCTGTCAGTTCGATGATCGTGTTGTCAATGGTCATGTTCCCGGAGTAGGACATAATACCATTGATCACTGAATCTTCCAGATCGATGTTGCCTCCATCCAACCTGATCATCCCTGACCTCTCCATTCTCAGGTCCTTCGCCTCCATGAGGCTTTTTTCAACATAGAGTCCAAAATATCCATTCTCTATGTCTATACATCCATCCAGCGTTACATTATTAAAAGTTGAATCTCCCATAAGATCCATGAAGAAGCCATGTTCTAGACTATGAGAGCTGAACGTAGAATTCACAACTTCCAGGGTTCCTGTGGAATTCAGGACCAGTCCATTGCCTTCAAAAATGATATCAGAATCAATGATCCTCATGTGTCCATCGATGAACAATGTTCCGTTATAGGTGATAGAATCATCGACGACATCTACCCCGTTCCATGTGATCATATTATCGTGATATGGATCTCCATTGGGAACTTCACAGCATTGACCGAGAACAAGCCCTGGGACTGCCAGTAATAGTAGAATTAGAGTAGCTATTGGTAACGAGCGGTACATCCTTCGGCCTCCGGCCGTCAAATGTTGCACCAACTACATTTACCTGTTCCCTTACAAACGTTACATTTTCCTGTACCCTTGCAGGAATGACATTCATCTCCAAGGGACTTACCAGATCCATTGCATGTGGAGCATTTTGCTGATCCATCGCACCAGATGCATTTCCCTGAACCTTTACATGAGAGGCAGTTTGGATCTCCGCCCTCGATCATTGTCTCCTCTTTCTTGGGCTCTTCATCCTTTGCAAGGTCCACTTCTTCCTCGACAGTTCCCTTTTCCTCTTTCGAACCTTTATTGCCGGGATGGGTCTTCAATTTCAAGAGGACCTTTTTCTTGTAGAACTTGCTCTCTTTGTGATTTGGATCCATTGAAAGAATGATCTCGAAAAGCCTTAGAGCCTCTTCCAAACGCTCTTCCTTGTAAGCAGTTTTGGCAAGGTCCTTCAATTCTTTGATCTCACCAATGGGTATTTCATTTTCTTTCTTCTTTTTATCAGGGATCCCTGGTTGGACCGAGGATCCTTTCAATTGAGATTCATAGGAGTCGATGGAATAAGGATCTGTCAGGCTCTTGGCGAACATCTCCTTTCCCTGGTCCTTCTTCGCTTTCGCCTCTTTCAGTAGGGAAGCCTTCATCTTTAAGAGTCTCTTCACATTTTCCTTGAAGATAGCATACTCCTCGTCCAGGGTCTTCTTGTCACCGATCAGAAGAGGTTCCACCCTGGAGATATCGATGCTTCGGTTTGAGAGCTCCTTTAGCTTTCTGGAGATCTCACCCCTTCTCTTCTCTTCTTTCATGTTCAATTTCTTGAGCTTCTCATAGGTTCCAAGAACCTCATCTGATCTCTCGGGATCATCCATGTTGTTCCTTATGATCTCTTCCTCTTCCGGGAACCAACCCCTCTCCTCGGAGGGAAGAGTATTCTTGAAGGATTCCAGGGCCGCGATGGCTCTGGTGTACTGCAAAATGATATTTTCCAATCCCTTTACAGTATCTTCCTCTCTCATCATCTGGAGGATGTTATCGATCTTGTAACCCTGCCCCTTCCAAACCTTGAGGAGGCCGTTCAGGTCCTTTCTTTTGGTCCTTAGACCTTCCATATCCGAGACGATCTCCTGGATGTAGGTCATCTCCTTTCTGACCGTATCGATCATCTCTGGGTTCTTGATCTTCAATTGGATCTTATGTGTCATATCGTCCAGATCTTTGTGCTTGATGTTCTGGAGCTTGTTATCCAGGTCAGATAGCTCCTTGATCTTTACCTTGTAATCCTCATAGATCTCATCGGCAAGGTCCATATCCTTCGATAGGGCATTTTCAAGTTTGGATATCTTGAAGCCCATGCCATTCCACTCTTTTATGGCATTCTCGATACGCTGGGATCGGACCTTCTGGTTGAGGATCCTTTCCTTCAGTTCATTGAGTTCAGACTCGACCGATTCAATGCTGGTAGGATCGAATAGTTTTACAGAAATTCGTGAAATATCCTCTTCAAAACCGGTGGCGTCAAGTTTGAAAAGCTTCTCTTTTAATGATTTCAACCTTGCTGTTTGTCTGATGAAAATGTCAAACTCTTCCTCCAGCAAGTTGATATCTTCATCCAGGAGCTGGAATACCATCTCAACCTTGAAACCTTCGTCCTTGTATTTGTCCAGGCTCTTTTTGATCTCATCCCTGCGCGTGCTCTCTTCCACTTTTCTTTTCCTGTTCTCTCTCTCGGATTTCAGATCCTTCTCCAATGCGATCATCCGCTCGACCACCTGGTCGAGCTGCCAGGGGTCATCGATCATCAGGTCAAGAT
>JAUVBH010000112.1 GCA_030591285.1 Thermoplasmatota archaeon | reverse complement strand
CAATCCCAGTGCTACGTCTTCCGAAACAGCTGCACAGACACCGAGTTTCAACCTGTCACCCCCTGGAGGACAAGGGTCGCTTTGGTCCTGTCATGTTCCCACCCAGCAAATGCTGATTGGAAAAGTGATCTCAGGTTCTTCAGCTCCATTTCCTTGCTGACCATGTATCTGATGGTTGGACCAACATTCATACCATATGAATGGGACAGACCAATGGATCCATCCAGAAGCATCTGGTCGGGAGCTACCTCGATAGCAAACGGGCCCCTATCAACTGCGTCTTTGAAATATTGCTCCAGATGTGTTCCGTTCAAAACTGAGAGAGATTCTCTTATTGTGGATGAATCTGCCATCTGCTCCAGAAGTTGAAGGCCGATGGTCCCCCCTCTGGTAAATAGCTGTGGAAGAACCTCCTCTCGACTCCACCCATTCATCTTTGATCTGACGATCAACTGAATATTGAAGCGGTCTGCAAGAAGATGAGATAATGCGTTTGCACCTTTTCTGCAAGACATCGGAAGTCCATCCATGTCAAAGAAACTGTCCAGAACAAATCGGTCCAGAACAGAATCCAGTTCATCAAGACCCACCCCTGACTCTTTGACCAGGGGTAAAATGGTCTTGTTCACCTTATGTCCCTCAAGGAGTTCAACCGCCGATGAAAGGTCACTGGATGCAAGGAACTGTTTTTCCAGATCCACATCAAGATATCCAACAGGGTATAGAGGCTCTTTCCTCTTTCCAACGAAGCGGAGCAGTCTCTTCAACTCCTCCATCTCCCACAGGTTCATGAAAGCACTGACGAGAGGGGTTACAGCTTTCGGCGATCCTCTTTCCAGTGAATCCAAGGCTGCATGGAAATTGGACATCAGGATTCTGTCAGCTTCTCTGAACGTCTGAACATCTCCCGATATTGCCAGATCTCCCTGAACACTTTTCGCAAGGGATCCAGGATCCTTTAGATCTATCAAAGGTAGGACCTCTTCCCTGGTCACATAGGGATTCCCAATGGTGGAAAGTCTTGCGTTATGATATGAGAACTGTCCCATGAGGATTATCTTCCTCATCCCGAATACAGAAGCGGCAGCGATCAGTGCTGAACCTGCACCAATGGCAGCGATCACGGGTAAGGTCAGTTGAACATCCATCTGCTCCATTCTCCTATTGATCACCAAAAAGGGTTCTGGCGATTACTTCTCTGATCCTCTCTTCATTCCGTTCCAAAAGTCCGTGGAAACTCATGTCTACCACCCGTTCCCCATCAGGGGTGATTGCAATGAAACCCCCCAACAGGTCAGTTCCCTGATACCTGGACAATGGACCTTCAGATCCAAGGTTATTCGATACAAGACCTTTGATAGCTGGATCACTACCGAGAACCTTTGCATCCTCGGGACGAACAGGGTATACCCGTATTCGATCTCCAAGCACCTTCTTGGACCTGGAAAGCATCGGCTGCAGGTAGGATCCCAATCTTTCGTCCTTGAGTTCACTCATGCCGCCCCTGATGGCGCAGATGGTATCCCAGATAAGCTCTTCCTTGGAGGAGAGCAGAGCTTGTCTGGCCTTTCTCTTGCCATCGGAGATGTAAATATTCCTGATGTTAGTGATCTCTCTTTTGAGGCCTTTCTCCATTTCAGAGATCTGTTTTTCTATCTCTGATCGAGATTCAGCTTTGATGCTGTCGGTCTCTTTTCTGGCATCAAGGATGATCTTCTGATTCTCTTCCTTGGCCTCGTCCATGATCCTTTTGATCATATCCTCAATGGCCATTTGTCATCACCTTGGATCACCCGAGCATTCCGGAAGCGATCAACAGGAAAATGGCCACAAGGAAACCGAAGATAGCCATTGTCTCAGACATCACAGAAAAGATCACACCTTGACCGAACACCTTGTTATTGCGTCCAAAGGCTGCAGCGGCTGCTGAAGCTGTCATTCCCTGTGGAATGGCAGAGACGCTTGAGAGTGCGATCACGATACCGATCGCGAGCGCACCCCAGCCGACATAGGGGCTCTTTAGGATCGCGAATTCCGGCCCACCTGTAAGTCCGGTGAAGTTCAGGACCAATATTGCGATAAGCAGACCGTAGATCCCCTGTGTCATCGGAAGAGCCTGGTAAACGATCAACCTACCGAATTTATCCGGTCTTTCTGCAGCAACACCTGTGGCTCCAGCACCGGCAATACCTATACCGATCGATGACATCACGGCAGCTACACCCATTGCCAGGGCAACACCAATGAAGACAAGCATCCGATTCTCCTGGACGATCTTGGAATCCTCTACATTCTGAGGGTCTGTATATTCCAGGTATTCCGCGATATTTGTCATTCCATCTTCATCAGGGTCAAGCTGGGCATCATTTGTAGTATTGTCCAAGCCGTGATGACCCTCCCATTCATCATCCATACCGTCATGGTCCATATCGATCAAAGGGACCCTATCCCCGATGGCGCCGATGGTAAACATTCCACCTGCAAACAGTCCAAGGACAAGTACTCCGACCACGAAAAGTGGTAACTTCTTCATTTGCAATTCCTCCATATTTTTGCATAACTATATGTGAATGTTAGATCTGGAACGATCATTTGATCCCTCCCATTGAAATGTTTTCCTCAGAACCCTTGGTGAATTCCCTTTCTCTCCCGAAAGGTTCGAACATCTCACCACCGCCTTCAAAGAAACGTCCGAAGAATTCAACAAATTGAAGACGAATTGAATGAACGGCTGCCCCCAAGGCCTGGAGCAGAAGATTGAACACATGAAGTCCCAATAGTAGGAAAACTACCACGAATACAAGAGCCCAGTGAATATCTACCAGCATCTCACCTACAATGTTGAATGCCATCGCAAGTCCGAATGTCGATAGACCCAGGGCAAGTATTCTCGTGTATGATATCCAATCACCAAGAAGTCCTTCAATATCGAAAAGGAACATAGGGCCGACCTCAAAAATGAGCAATATTGAACCTGAGATGAAGGTTGAAGCTCCCACTATGGTCAGGACAGAATTGAGTTCCCACCAACCAATTAACATGGCTCCGATGAAGATAATGGCCCCTGTCTGAATAAGGACCCAGGATACTGTTCCTTTGATAAAGCCCCAGATCTTCTTCTTTTTCAATCGGTCGATCCCAAGTAACAGGAAACCAAAGTTCAACTGTGCAAGTCCGAGCCATAGAGATATCTGGAAAAGGAGCATTGGATCCTTCAGGGTATCATAAGGCATAGTATACCCCAGAACGGTGAGTGTGAAAAGTGGATCACCAGGCCGGTTATAGATCAATCTGGGGATAAGATCTCCGAAGAATGCACCCATCCAGATCCCTGAAAGGGTTGTTGCCAAACCCATGAGTATTCCAAGGGCACCAATGCTTCGAAGGGCCTTGCTCTTTTTACCCTTGCTGAACAGGTAGAGCGACGGCAACAAGATGAGAAGACCGTATCCAGCATCTCCCAGCATGAGTCCAAAGAACAGAATGAAAGGAATGGAGACCCATGCACTGGGATCTATCTCATTGTATTTTGGAGTGGAAAAGGTTGTTGTCAACGGTTCAAAGAGTGAGACGAATTTGTTGTTCTTGAGCTTGGTAGGAACTCTATTCTCCTCGATCTCCTCATTGGTGGGATCCCGGTGGTCCATATGGAACCTTCTTCTGGTGTTGAGTTCCAACAGGGTCCTCAATTCATTGATCCTATCAGCCTCAACATACCCTGAGATATGATTGGTGTATTCTGTCCCGGAGAATGTGGTTGCAGCGTTCTTTTTATCGAGTTCGATCTCAACAGATTCTCTCCAGGACCTTGCTCCCGGAAGCAGATCGGTGGCAAGTGAGGAACCAGTCGTCCTAACCTCTTCCAATCTATCGGTCAGCTTGTCCTGGATCTTCTCGATATGTTTGATGAGAACGATCATGGATTGGGAAAGGATGGCGTCTGATCCCGTCCTTCTCTTGAGAAATGATCTGAACTTTGGGATGTCAAGATTGATCTCTGCAAAAAGACGTCCTCTTAGAACATTCTCGACCTGATCAGAGCTGGACCTAGGGTACAGGATCCGGACCGAGTGTATGCCCTCCTTTTTATCCATTAGTGATCCTTCAAGATCGGCATCCACCCGTTTCAGAGAATCTTTCAATTCAGAATACCTTCTGGTCGTTCCCACTTTGACCTTTATCCTGGACAAAGAGGACATGGCCAACAGGTCCACATCAAGTCCGGTGAGACCTATGAATTTATCCTTGATCTCTGCAGAATAATTCTGGTCTTCTATGATCTGATCGATCTCTGATCTCAACGGTGAGACCTTACCTTCAGCTTTCTTTAACCAAGAAACAACTTGTGTTTTCACATGTGAAGGAGCTATCTCAAGTTTTTCTGTTCCATCATCCAGAAATGATGCAAGCAGCCCCTTCTTTTTCGTCTCCATGGGTGAAAGGAAGTCGACCATTTTATCCAGCTTACTTTTGGTCTCAATGAGTGATAGATCCAGTGTCCTATCCTTTTGAGATGCACCTTCTTCAAGTTGAATGATATCGGTGTCATGGAGCTTATCCACAACTCTGGTGAGGTCAGACCTCATCAGGTAAAGATCCACCCATTTCATTCTCTTTGGATACAAAGCGAGACCTCTCTATGCGTGGTCATTGCTCCTCAAGGAGCATTTCCAAGACCTTATCAACAGCAATACCAATACGTGTCTTTGATTTACCAGCTAGACCCTGTGCGAGCTCGATACCATCCCTTCGGATCTTCTCAGCTTCCTTTCTGTAATCCTCTTTCGAGATATCAAGCATGGCTGAATGTTTTGATCGGTTCTCGTTCAAGCTCCTCTGTTTGGACGCTTGAGCTTCTTTCTCAGCCTGTTCAATGATCCTTTTAGCTTGTTCCCTGGCCTTTTCGACCAGAGCTTTGGCTTCCTTTTCCGTTTCAAGTAACCGGTTAAGGGTTCCATCTCCCATTTTTCCTACCACCAGTCATATAACTGTACACTGAGAGGAGGGCCCTAATAAATCTAATTACTTAATGATTATTGTGGAATCCACAATTTAGTGTTGGATTAGGTGTAAAAAAAAAGAGTTGAGATCGTTTAAAAGTCGCTCTCAAAGGAAAGAGATTATTAATGCCGATGTCCTTATCTCTTTCCGTCTGGCACCCAAGCCCAGGGTTTGCCCATAAAAACGAGATAATTAGAGAGAAACGTTTATAGACAGGTTGAGATTTTAGAAAATGGGGGAAACAAGCAATTGGCGGGCTCTGTTGATGGAATCGATGGTAAGACCCAAAAACTGGAGATGATCCTAAAAAAGGGCGATATGATCATCTCTATGCTGGATAAACAGGGTGTCTCTACCGAAGATGTCAAAATAAGGATGGAGGAGGCAAAGAGCTCCTTCTCGGGCGGAGAATTAGCTAAGGCTTACAAACTGGCCCAGCAATGTATTGGAGACCTATTGAAGCTAAAAGAGAGCGTAAAAATTCCTGAAAAACCCCAATCAAGATCAAAGAGAGGGAAGGGTGTTTTCGCTCTTATTCGTGACAATTCGACGGAGATGAACAAGAAACTCCAAGAGTGGAAGATCATCACCAAGGGCTGGAGGGACAAAGGTTATTCATTCGAGGAGGATGAAAGCCTATTCAAAAGACAGTTCGAGGAGATCGAGAAACGTTTCATTTCCATCGGTGGACAGATAGAGAAGGCCGAGGTTATCCGGGGGAAGATCAATAGGATTAGAGAGGAATTCTCCCATGTAGGCAACTCCTACAAAAAGAAGATAGATGAGATCGAAAAAGCAACTTTCCGGCTGGATAGGCTGGACAATATCGAAAGAAGGCTCACCCCCTTGATCGCTACTCTTCGCTCTGTTGAAGGGAGGTTCACAACCCTACGCAACAGGATCAGCAGGTTCAAGAGAAATGGCCTTAACACATCGTCACTAGAAGAGATATTGGAGAACGATGAGGATCTGGACTATCTGGATAAACAGTTCAACATCTATGAGAGCAACGTGGAATTCCTTTTGAAGGAAAAACAGAAGCTCAAGGTT
>JAUVBH010000001.1 GCA_030591285.1 Thermoplasmatota archaeon | reverse complement strand
TACCGCAGATGCCACTTCAGTGGGCTGGGTCAATTCACCAGATGGTAAGATCTTCTTCATCTTGTCCCTCCAGATGTTATCCCTCCAACTGTAATCAATGATCCCAGGGCTGACCATGTTGACAGATATCTTGTCATTTCGAAGTTCTCTGGCCCATGATCTGGTAAGTACGGTCAAAGCGGTTTTGGCAGCCGCATGAGCGGCGACGTCGATGTATCCCTTGATCCGGTTGGTTCCTGCCATTCCAATATTCACAACTCTACCTGCTCCTTTCTCAAGCATACCTGGAATTGCTCTATTCATCACCAGATTGGAAGCGAATACAGAACTTTTGAAAGCTCCCTCGAACTCTTCAATTGATAGTGACTTCAGGGGCCCTGTTGGAAAAGATGATACGTTGTTTACAACGACTGCAACAGTTCCAATATTTGATTCGATCCAGGCAAATAGCTCCATTACATCTCCTTTGTTGGAGACGTCTGCTTCGTAGATATCGAACCCGAATTCCTTAGAAACTGCTTCAGCTTCACGGCCACGGCTCCTGTATGTGGTGACAACCCGGTATCCCGCTTCCATCAGTCCTTTTGTAATGTACAATCCAAGGTTCTTGTATCCACCAGTGACCAGGGCAACTATCTTCTCTCCCTTTCCACCCATGCACCCCTATACCCCTGAAGATTATTTCCAATTACTGTTCTCTGACCATAAAACTTGATTAGCTATAACGATGGGTGCCGGGACCTTTGAATTTGAAAAACATTGACGGCAAGCCAAATTCAAAGGTCATTGAAAAATCGCAGATTTTTCAGACCTGGATGTTAAATTTGGATTCTTTTTATGTCTTAAACATCCAGATCCAGATCTGTTAGAAGTTATCTTACTTGACAAAAATCTTAAGACGGGTGCCGGAACATTTGAGCTGCCCAATAATTGACGACAAGCAAAGCTCAAATGTCCAGATAAAAATGATATTGCACCCTGCAATTCATTTTTATCGTGTGTAATCATTTTCGAGCACTCATTTTCGTATCAACTTCTAATTGACGAAAGAAAATGAGTGCGGGTGCCGGGATTTGAACCCGAGTTACTAGCTTGGCAAGCTAGAATGATACCAGACTACATCACACCCGCAGATGGTGGGAAGAGGGCTATGATATTATTCTTTTTAAAACTTTCATTCAAGGGACATTCTCTTTGCTTTGGCAACGGCACGGAGTTTTTTAGCACCATCTTCCGGGCCCCTAACGAAGATGATATCACCTTTCTTCAACACCTCTCCTTTCTCGGGACCGTAGATCCATCGTACCTTTCTTTTGATGGCAAATACCCACATACCGGTCTCTGTTGCAAGCCTCAAGGTTCCCAGTGGTTTATCTACAAGGGTCGACTTTGAGCGAACCTCCATCTTGTAGATCCCGACATCGGATTCCTTTATCACCTGAATCAAAATGGGGTGGGGTTCGATATCCCTCAACACGACATCGACAATTGACATGGCTGCGTCTGCAATCGAATCCACGAACCTTGCCATCTGAAGGATCATCAAAGTTGCATCTGGAGTCCTTTCAGCGATCTCCTCGATGGCGATATGCTGGAGGTCACCAGAGAGTTCATCGACAATATCCCCGAGATGCTCCACTTCGGAAGCGATCTCCTTGTTATTGTAAAGCAATGAGGAATAAGCGAGGTCCACCATCAACTCGGAGGTGTCCTTCATTTCGAGGAATATCTCCTCCATCCTCTTCAAGGGATCTTCTACCTCTTGTATTTCCCCCATTTCACCTCACCTTTTGCGTAAGCGTCCAGCTCCTGGAGTCCATCTTCGACCCCTCTCACTATCAAAATGTCGCCTTCCTTTATTCTTCTCTCAGGCTCAATGTCATAGAGCCATCTGGTCCGTCTCTTTATCGCAATTATCCTGGCACCGGTCTCTGATTCGATACCCAGTTCTGATATCATCCGATTGATAACATCGGAACCTTCATAGATCCTGATGGCCCAGATCTTCTCATCTCCATCCCGCAGGAAAAATGGAGCGAATGGTCTGAACTCAACATCTTCGTCAAAGATCCTCATCAATTGAAGTGAAGCGTCACCCATGGCTTCTGCTGCTGATGCTACCTGAAGGATCCCCGATAGTTGTTCAGCATCCTCCCGGTTGCGGGCAGCCAATAGAACTCCGATCCTCACATTGTAGAGGAGTTTGTCAAGTCTCTCCTCCAGCTCCATTACCTGTCTAGCAATATCGCTTGAATCAAAAAGTATTGCAGAATATGATAGGTCGATTATCTGTTCAGAGAGATCCTTCATCTCGGTAAGGCTCTCCTTGACACCTATATTCTCAAACTCGATCCTGTCATGTTGCTTTCTTTTGAACAATCCCATTACTTGTATCTCCTGCAGGTAAGCCGGGACACAGAAGAAATATTACATAGTTTATAAAACCAAAGGTCAAAAGTGGCTATCTTTCATTGATCCGACCTATTTTTTTCACTTATCCCGACCCTTGCGAGCTCTTCAAGGAGTGAAATGTTCGTATCCCGGATCGTTGGCCTATGTTTCCTGGAGAGCTCCAATGAGTGAATATCGATCTCCCCCAGGATCGAGGCTTCCTCGAAAGTGGGACCTTTGGAGATCAAACTCCCAGTTGGACCTATTAGGGCCCCTCCCCCCCAGAAATCCATCCTGGAATCCATCCCCACCAGATTAGAATATACAAAGAAGATCGTATTCTCTATTGCCCTTGCGACCATTACCTTCTCGAAGAACTTCCTGGTCAATGAAGGAGAAGCTGAGATGTTGACAACAAGGTCAGCTCCCTTCAAAGCATATAATTTGGTCAATTCTGGAAAGAAGAGATCATAACAGATCATAACTCCAACTTTGTAACCATCGATCTCCACCATTAAGAGGTCGTTACCTGGTGTGAAATATCCCCACTCTTCAAATGGTCCGAAATCCACAAGGTGCATCTTCTTGTAAGTTCCCAATATCCCATCAGGCCCAATAACAATTGCTGAATTGTGGATCTGTCCCTTTGTCTTGACGGACCTTTCAGGAAAACCAAGGATGATGAACTTGTCATGCTTCTTGCAATATTCAGTTATGGTTACAAGGTATGGAGAATCAAGTTCCATTGCTAGCTTATGAACATCGTCCCCTAAGGTGTACCCGGTGAGGAACATCTCGGGAAATACCAACAATCGAGCCGAAGATGTTGATATCGATTCCTTGATGATATTCAAATTATGCTCGATATCAAATCTTCTGTGACGTTTCTGAACTATCTCGATCTTGAGTGGGTCAATGTTAGGACTCATCGGTTGGTACTGCGTCACTTATTAAATATCGTTTATCCAATATCGTAGAAAAGGTTCATAGAAGATGTTATCTTCATACCAAAAGGTTGAAATATATATCTGGTCTAACTCGATTTAAAGCTTGGAGTTTCCCATGGTTCCAAGAAGGTGAGCATTTGAGCAAGAATTCGAATATTGTAAAAAAGGACCCCAAATCTGGAGACACAGAGGTTCTCCAGACAATAGAAGACCTCAGATCAGAGGTCAGGGAGCTCCGAAGCATGGTCAATATGCTTGTTGAAATGCTGGTCAATCTTGAATCCAACGACGATATGGACCTTGACATGGACCCAAGTATGATGAACTATGATCCGCTCCTCAAGAGTGGGCGATACTGCATGTGATCATCCATAGACCTGAAATATTCTGATCAATGCCAAATAACTACAGCCATTTGGCTGTTCTATTTTCAGGAAAATTAAAAGAATAATGCCCCCCGAAGGGGGCCTATCCAATTCACACCCTAAATTATTCCCCCGGGAAACCACTCCCACTCGTAGATCCATCCGTCCCTTATCTTTGGCAAGACAGTGGACATTCCCCACTCCCCCACCCATTGCCTAAATGGCATGAGATAAACCGATATATATTATTTTTCAGAAGTGAAACAGGCGGATCGAACCAAGAAATCGGCAACATTTATATAAGAGCCCTTGAGTTCCCCAAAATCCACAAGGAGTGAACATCATGGTTGAAGACCTTGAGAAGAAAACGGGTAAGAGTGAAAGGAAGATCCTCAGCCCGGGGTCATGGTTCTTTTATAGTTTCATTCTCTGGTCAATAGTGATCATTCCACTTTCGATCGCTGTGTTCTTCATTCTAAACGTATTTCCCAACTTATTTGACATGGGAAATCAGTATTCTGCTCTTGTTGGACTTTTGGTTGGGATCGTTTTATCCCTGATAGTCAGTTTCATATATTCAAAAAGAGCCAGAGAACGTGCAGAAAAAGCATAAAAATGGCCCTTGGAAAATTTCATTTCGTGACCAAATCATATAATTACCCTTAGTTTAATCCAGGTTTGGAACATACTTCCAGGACAGTGTTGGAACTTGCCCTTTGATGATAAAAATACACCAAGGAGCAAAGGTGGCCCAAAGGGACGGGGCCCGTTCAAGAGGGATTACAAACGGTTGTACAGAGGCGATACTACCCAGGATATGGAAGAGACCCTGGACCGTGTTGTATCCGAGATCAGTGATAAGACACCTGTCTATGGGGGGAAAGCGAAATCATTCTTGATAGATACCGGGAAGAGGATCCGGGACTTAGATGAAGGAGCAGGCGAATATTCTCAGAGGATGTTCAAATCAAAACCATTGGATACCATTATGGAGGGTGTCCTTAAATGGAGAAAGACCGTCTTCGCATTGGTAGTGGTTGCATCTCTTCTTCTGGGCTATTTTGGAGTTATCGGACCAGAGTTCTTGGAAACCCGTAAGACGCACATGCAAAGCAAGATCAGGGGAGATTTCGAGGTATACCTGCCCGGTGGGTCAGATGCTGAAAAGGTTCTCTTTGAGATGAAGAAGGACTGGTCCACCGACCTTGCAACTATCTTTGTAGAAACACAGAATAAGTTCGATCCAACTGATGAGACAAACATTACCGATTACAATGTACTTGTTGAAATATCGGAACTCGAGGAGAGTCTGAATTACAACAAATCCGACAAGGGGGTCGAAGACGGTATCATATTCTGTTTCTCGATCTCTACACTCATAAAAACCCTCAACTATACTTCCACCGCCATCGAAGAATCATTTTTCAATGAACTTCCAAATGACCTGATCAACTACAGAATTCCTGACCAGTACAAGGGAAACTATTCCATTCCTCCGGATCAGAGATTGATCGATGAGTTCTTCACCCAGGCTGGTCCAAATTCAATTTCAGGTTTGGTTGCAGATGTGAACAAGGACGGAATTTATGATTCTGCACTGATCCTGATGGGGCTCTCTCAATCCGTCGATCAGGTCGAACTTATCAATAGCATCAATGTTGAGATCGAACCCTTTTTCGTAGACCCTGGTGTAAGACCAGGAAGTGTTGATACCACAGACCAATGGTTAGAAAGCTATCGTGAAGGAAATATACATTCACGCATGACCCTGACCGGTCCAACCCCATTGGCAAGGATGATATCCGACAGGACCATGAAGGAGATGACGAAGGTTCTTCCATGGGCCATGGCAATGGTTGCTGCATCTCTTCTGATATTCCACAGGACCTGGAAGATAATACTTATCACCCTGATACCTGTCACATTCTCGTCGATAATCTCATTTGGTCTCATGGGATTGGTTCTCCCCGTTCTTACCCCTCAGGTGGTGCTCGTTGCTCCAATATTGATCGCGCTTGGAGTAGCCTACGGCCTGTACATTGCCAACAGATATTCGGAAGAAAGTAAGATAGAGGATAAAGAGAAGAGAATACGATATGCTTTAAGGACCACCGGAAAAGCGATCTTCTTATCGGCGATGACCACAGCTTTTGGCTTCGGTGCCATGATGACAGTGGACATGGCAACCATGCAGGTGCTTGGTTTCGGTCTTTCCACAGGTATACTTGCGAGTTATATCACTACGATCCTGATGACCCCTTCTCTGGTCATATGGTTGGATTACAAGAAGCTTGTAGGAAACAAGGAGAAGAAAGCAGTCACGAAGAGTTCTGGTGCCAGAAGACTTGGAAATATTCCTATGAAGCATTCGAGGAAGATCCTGATACTGGGAATTTTATTCGCACTGGCCTCCCTGTCACTCTCACCACCTTCAACCATTCCAGGGACGGGACTGAAGCTTGGTGGTTTCTCCATTGTTGAAGCAAATATGGATTACATCAGCCTATCTCCAGCTGACGAACCGGTTGTCCAGAAGATGTCGGAACAATCAGACACCTTCGGATCCGGGCAGATTGGGCTAATGCTTGTTAGAGGGGATCCAGCCTGGGATGAGGATGGTGATGGTAGAGACGAGCATATTCAGGGGAGCATGAAGGATTATGAGAATACATTATACCACATCGATAGATTGATGCAGATTATCGATGGAGATGGAGTGAATGGAAATGGTATCGAAAATGCGGATGCTATATCCATAGTTGATATAATGAAAATGATAGAAATTCCTAATTTTACCTCTTCAGAGGCCTATCAACAGTTTATCGGCACATTGAAAGAATTAATACCACCATTACCGGGGGAACTAATCGAAGACCCTGTTGCAGAATTTGAGAAATGGATCTATTCAAATGTCATTGGATATTCATTTTGGCATGCGATACAGACTGCTCCAGATTATGATCCGATCAATAGATATCTCGAGGAGGATCTGGATGTCTTTTTAATCAATATTTTCTACAATTCCCTAGGTGAAGAAATTCGTGGCATGTTGATCAACGACACCTATGGAAAAACCATCATTTATATCAACATGCCAAATATGGACATTATCGACACCGAAGTTGTCGTGGATGAAGTGGACCGGGCAATTGATGAAGTTTACTTCGTGACAGCAGATGAGGCTGGGGGGGGGAGCCAAACAGCATCTCCACTTTCCGGTTTCGGAAAGGTCCTGGTCACAGTGAACGATGTGCTCATAGACAGTGCAAACCAGTCAACCATCATGGCTCTCATCATGGTCTTCCTGTTGTTGTTCGTAGTTTTCAAATCATGGAGGATCGCTCTTATCACCATCCTCCCTGTGACTCTCGTTGTATTCTGGCAGTATGCAGCAATATGGGGAATAGGAGCTATAGGGGAAGCGATGGCACCTGGGGAGAGCATGTTCTCCGGTGACCTCAATCTATTTACCGCTCTTATCGGTTCGATCATCATTGGAATTGGTGTGGATTTCTCCATACATATCACTGAAAGGGTCCGTGAAAAGAACTTCACACTTGAAGGTGTGATGTATGCTGCCGATACCTCCGGATGGTCATTCATCGAGTCGACAACCACAATGGTGATGGGGTTGGCAGCTGTTTTCCTAGTGAATATACCATCAATACGGGAGTTCATTCTGCTGATCATCATCCTTCTGGTCTTCTCGGCATATTCTGCAATTTTTATCCTCACATCTGCCTACCGACTGTACCTCCCGAGGTATAACAAACTGAAGAGTTTGAAAAAGATCAAAGGTTGATTAATTTACCATGGGTCCAGCAGGGGTCCAGCAGTATCATGATTTGTAATTTTCACCCTATAATTAAAATAGGTACAAAGTAATAGGAGCGGGTTCGGACACCGGGAACCTGGATTCAGAGGATTTCGGACTTCATGGAGGAGTATTATGAACCGGAACAAGGGGATTTTTGTAGGCTCATCTGTCATTCCGGCAGCTATCGGCATTCTGGCACTGGTTTTCATTGCATTCATCATGGGACCAGGCGATGTTGAAGTGAGCGGAGCGGATTTCTACAACGTCCAATCAGTTGCTGGAGAGAAGGTCGTTGGTTCATTCCAAGGTATGTTTTCTGATGGAGATGTGGTCACAGACGATGATGTTGTGAACATCACAGCTATCAATATGTCAGCACCATCAACAATTCTCACTGAGGACATGCTTGTCATTGACATCATTGTGAACAACTCAGCAGGTACGATCAAGTACTGGACCTCCTGGGGATTGAATTACAATGGAACAGGAGCGGAGTTCACAGGTAACATCACCATCGATGAGGACCTCTCTCAGAACTTCCAGTCGTCATCCGATGGGATCCACATAAAAGCGGAAGATGGTGACATGGTGACACTGAGGAAGAACAATACCGGTGATGCACCCCTCCTCTATTTCATGGTCGATACCGGTGGTCCAGCCATCTCACCTGTAGAACCCGGAGCGTCAGTTGCAACTTATTCAGGTGTCACCTATGCCAAAAGCAGTGGTATGCTGAATTTGACCCTTACCGACATATCCTCTGACCATCAGTGGCTGGTGGATAACGATAAGGTGACATTTTCCTGGGATGCGGGAACCCCTGCCACATGGGATGGTACTGCGATCACTATTCCCAGCTCTTTTGGAAATCATTCGCTAAATGTCACAGCCACCGATAAATTTGATCTTAGCACCACATTCTTGAAGACATATAATGTCACAAATTTCCTGTCCGATGCTTCCATCGCGGGTAACCTCACAATAACAACTGGCCCTGTATTGATCAGCACCACAGAGGTGGTTGATGGTGTTACTTTGTCCATCAGACATTCTGAGGTTGTTTTCCTGGGATATGGTGATGGTTTAACGGTCAAGACCGGAGGTAAGATCGTTATCGAGAACTGCACCATCAAAAGCAAGGGAGAACACTATACGATCACCTCAGAGAAGGGATCCGAACTTATGATCAGTGAAACTGATATATTCGGCCCTGACCTCACACCAGCGGATTCTTCCATAATGTCACTTAGGTCCGGAGAAATATTCAATGTCACTTTCCATGAGATAACCAATAAGATCTCAATTCTATCCCAGGGTGTAGAAATATCACACTCTCACATGGAACTTGATGGCTCTGGTTCAATTGACATAGACATGAAACATACATGGGATAACACTTCGACCAGCTTGATGAACATGACCATCAATGGAACAGCGTGGACCCCTATCCAGATAAGCAATGTTTCCACCTGGACCCCATATGACGTTACCAATCGCTACTACCAGGATGATGAGGATGGATTGGCTTACATCTACATCGATACAACCAACATGAGCAATCCCTATCTGAAGCTACCATACTTCCTGGATTCAAGGTCTGCATTGGGCATATTTACACTTGAATACAACAATACAGGCATCTGGACAAGCTTCCCGGGTTTCCCGAAAGGCAACACCATTTTCGATGAATGGGTGAACGGGGATGATGCAAAGGTGGATCTTTCCATACTATCGGCGGGACCCCACCAGCTCCGCACCAAATGGACCCCTCTAGCTGACGAAGTGGGTTGCATCTATCTTGGCGACCCAATACTGGGAAATGACGATGGCGAGCTTTATCATGGATCCCCTTCCTTCACATTTGATAAGGTGAATTGGGGTGAAACAGCCATTGGAGATGTGCTTGTCCTGAAAAATATCACCATTGATGATGCCATTACGAACTTCATTGACATTCACTCATCAGGAGACGTGATGATCTCTGAATTGGTCCTTGGGGGGCCTACCGCAGATCTTGAGATCAATGAGTTCATAGCGGTGACTGACTCCGGTGTCGCCATTAACGGTTCGGAAATGATCGGGAAGGATGATAACCAATATGGTGTGAAAGTTGTTTTCCAGGCGGGAAATGATTGGGGAACTTCATATTTGAGCAGTCTTGACATATCCATCAATGGAACAAATGTCATGGATGCTGGTGTCTACTCCGAGGGAGGGTGGCTCGAAACCTTTGACATCACAGTTCAGAATGCAACGTATGGCATAAGGATCATGGATGGATTCCTGATGTCAAACATTTCTGACATGGATCCAGACGAGATCGGCATATATGTGACCCTTCCAGATTCCTACCCAATAGGAGCACGTATGGAGATCACTACCACCAGTGTAAGCAGTGATTTCGGGATCTCAGGGGTATATGTCGAGGGAGACTCCATCGACTACCCCATCAATCTTTCAATAAAGGACTTTGATATCTTCACATCGAACGCCTCATCCTATGTAAGAAGCGATGGTATCGGCGGAGTGACAGTTGATCTGACCACAAGTGAAGATGCTGGAGTAGTGATCTCTGGAACCGTTACTGGAGGTAATTCACACGGTATCGCAATACCCTACTGGCCCTCTGATGGTATGGTAGAGATAAGAAACTCAAGGATCACGGGCGTAGACCTGGATGGTATCTATCTTGGCGAGGGGTTCTTGGCAAATATCTCAGATGTGAGCATTTCCCAAAGTAATGTTGGGATATATGCCGGAGATGATTTTGAGTTGATACTGGGAGGCAGCACGGGGTCCACAATAAGCGGCGGCCTGGGTTCCGGAGGAATAATGATAGGAGATAATGCAGTTTTCGATATCTCCAATGTGAACATTTCATTCTGCAATGGACCGGGTATATTCATGGGTTCCAATTCAGTTGGAAACATTCTCGATACCGAGATGTACATGTGCAATTCCGGGTTGACGATCGGTGATGGGTCCGAAATTGGGATATTCGGTCTCGATATCGGATATACCACACAGGGTTACGGAATATTTGCAAAGGATTCTGACATCACCATGGGAAAGGGCACTTTGATCAATTACATAGTTAGCAACAATGGAGACGGCATCCTTTTGGAAGGCGGAACACTGAGCATCGAAAGGACCTGGATCAATTATAACACGGGCCAGGGTATAAGTTTACTCGGTGTTGACCTCCTACACATGAAGGATGTGAAGATCATCGGTAACAGCGATGATGGTCTAACCATCCACATAACATCCGAAGCTCTCCTTGATGCAAATGGATACTATGGTAGGATCAACAACACGGACATCACTGATAATTCCGGAACAGGACTGCTTATATCCTACGATCCAACACAGGTGACCAAAACCATCGAGATCGATCTTCAGGGTCCAAATATCGGAGGCAATCCAGGTGGAGACATTATCTCACCAAGGAATGTCCACATCACATGGACCTCGGTTGCTTCTGGAAGGGACATTCTGGGAAGCAATACGGTGAACGGACTTGTCAGAGCGAACCTGGATATTGTGCTAACTACACCCTCAGATGCTGAAGTAAGGAATCTGAACATAACACTATTGGGAGATAGCAATAGTTTCCACGTTTCCGAGCTTGGCAGCCTGAAACTCGTCAATTGTTACATCAGGCCTAGCCAATCAGACAACTGGTTCTCGATCACCGGAGACAGCCTTTCATCGATCCAGATCTTTGGAGGATATCTTGGGCAGTTATATCAATTGGAAATGGTGGATGGACGTGATTTCACCATGGATGGAACATTGGTCAGATTCGGGGATGGACCGATACGACTCGATACGACCCCAATGAACATTGTGGACAGCGAATTCTCCGACATAGAAGGAACAGCACTTCTGGTGATAGACGGAGAAGGATCACTCCAGGGCACCAAATTCTCTCAAAATACGATCGGACTGCAGGTTGAAGGACTTGAAGATGATCTGGATATTATTGACTGCGAGTTTGTGGATAACAAATGGGGGATCTCACTTTTCAACGACTCCACACAGACGGTTTCGATCAAAGACTCGTTCTTCTCGGGCAACAGTCCAGCACCCATTTGGACTGCAACCGCGAACGCCTATGTTCTGGACTCATTTGTCAATCCAAATTCGATCCAGGTAACCCAATCTGGCTACTCAGTAAGACTGAGCTATACACTTGAAGTAGAACTTCTGAACGAGGTCGGCGATAATGTCGAATTCGATCTTACAGTGGACAGGGGACCTGGAAATAACATTGTGAACATATTCAATATCGATACCAAGTTCTCCAACAGCTACCAATCCTAACAGGTGTTGTATAATTCGGTTATCGATGATGATCTGACAGTTGAGCTTACGTTGAAATACCAAGAAGGAAAAGATGCGAACAATGATCCCATTCTTGCTGAGATCATGGACTCATTCGATCTTGACCAGGCAATATCCATCACCTACTATGGATTCCAGGCCCCAAGCATAACTGGAAAAGCCCCGGTTGGAAATCTCATTGCAGATGAGGATAAGGGATTGAAAGTTGGGCCAGTCGACGTTGAGCCCTGGTTCAAGGACATTGGTGACGATCTTGGCAACCTGACGTTCTCTGTCCAACAGTTGACACCAGAGATATCACCATTCCTGGATGGCACCATGCTCGATCTGAATTTGGCCAAGGATTGGAATGGAAGGGGCAACATTTCAGTGACAGCAACAGATCCACATGGAGTTTCTTTCACCTGGTTTGTCTCCATCCATGTCCTTGAGAAGAACGACCAACCAATGGTAACCAATCCAAGGATCATTGCATTGGACAGTGAAAGTCCTACTGTCCCAAGAACCCGTGATACCATCATGGGTGTGTGGGAATGGTTCGATATTGATGGAGATAATGAACCAACAAGCCATGTCATCAAATGGTATCTGAATGGAACACATATGCCAACTTACGACAATAACATCAAGGTCGAGAATGTCTATGCAGGCCAGATCTGGAATTATACCATCTATCCTGCTGACAACTTGGGTATCAGTGGGGGAGAGTATGGAATTCCAGCACATTCACCACCGGTGATGATCGGCAACATTCCACCAAGATTGAACTCTGCTTCCATCAAAACACTGAACCCGACAACACTTACTGACCTCATGGCATCTCCCGGACTCTGGGACGACCCGGAAACGAATGTCGTAACATTCAACTACCTGTGGGAGAAGAAAACCCAATCCGGATACGAATCCATTGGAGCCCCAAACTCACCGATCCTTGATCATCGGTTCACCACAAGAGGAGATACGATAAGAGTGAAGGTCTGGGTGTCTGACGGTTTCTCGATAAGTGAGGTCAGGACATCGGAAGTATACATCCGGAATTCAGCACCATACATCTCTTCAGCCAAATTGATGCCTTCACTAGTGGATGAAAACACTGGGAGGGTGTATATCAAGGACCTGATCTGGGGTGATCCGGATGGAGATCTTGTAACCATAAGTTACCAGTGGTATGTCAGAGGCTATCCAATAGCGATCTCTGATACCTGGTCAGAGATCCAGAAAACCGAAGGCAACTGGAACTATCCAGCAAACATCAGTGTAGGAATAACCCCGTATGATTCCAACAACCTTCCCGGTGTAACATTCTACCTTTCTGTTTATGTAACCCCGACCGACACGGATGGTGATGGACTCCTCGATGACGCAAATGGGAACGGTAAGAACGATCCCAATGACGATAAGGACGACGACCAGGATGGATTCTTTGATGATTGGGAAATCGAACTTAAAACCAATCCAAAGGATCGGTTCGATATGCCCTTGGACTCCGATGGGGATGGTCTGCCTGATGGTGATAACAAGAATTCATTGGCCTGGATGGACCTGGATGATGACAATGACGGTATCCCGGACATTCATCCAGACAATCCAGATATGAACGACCCGATATGGTTCGACACACGCCCGAAGACAGCATCAAGACCGGGGGATATGGACTATGACGGTAAAGGTGATGATCAGGATGAGGACATCGATGGAGATGGGGTCCTCAATGAAGATGATTATGCACCGAGGGATGCAAGTATCTCAAAGGCACCGACAGAGAAGGAGACGCTTTGGATCCAGATACTGACCCTTCTCCTTGTCCTGTTGATAATCATTGCAGTCTTCGTCTTCCTCTACCTTGTCTACAACGGAACCATCAATCTTCCAACCCAGGCTCCACCACCAGTGAGTGGGAGTGATGCTGAAGCCATTTACGATGATGATGGACCAGGCGTTGCAAAACTTCCACCCATGATGGATGATGCTGATGAGATGGAAGAATTGGACAACATGAGCATCTGCTCATCGTGCGGAGATCTGGTATCGGTCGAGGAGCCAATGTGCCCCAACTGCGGTGCAGAGTTCGAGGACATGGAAGAAGAAGAGGATGATGAAGAGGAACTCGACTTCGATGATGATGATGATGATTACGAAGATTGAACATAGAAACTACATCAGATGATGGTTTCTTCTTCCTCAGCTGACTGGGGATCCTCCTCGAGCTCAGCGTTCCGTATATTGTTCAGTGTACGCTTCCACAGGAGATGCTCCCGTAGTTTGATGGTCCCCCAGATTGCCAATACGACCAATACCAGGAGTATTCCAAGGCCGACCCAGAGATAGATCGGATCCTTGATGAGTCCAAGGATCTTGCTGTAACCTTCCTCCACGTTGAGGGTCAGTGAGGCAGGGTTATCCTGTTCGGATGCATGACCCACCTTCTCGGACCATACAGCGATCTTGACAATGTATGATCCTCTCCTTGCACTACCCGAAACCGATACCTTGACATCAACTTCTCTCTCACCATTCTCTTCGACGTAGACCCGGGAGTCAGGAAAGGTAACCTCGATCCCCTTGGAGGCCAGGAACTCGGCATTGGTAACTGTGAGAATGTAATGCCCCCCTGCATTCCCGGTGTTCTGCAGGGTGAGAATGAAGTTCTTTGATGAACCTCCATCAATGGTACCGGTTGGGACCCTGAAGAAGATAGTTGCACTGTAGTAAGGAAGTATCCTGACCGAAGCTGAATCGGTTTCCACCCCTCCATCGTTGCCATGATTGGTCCTGGCGGTTCCATCCATTATTACGATTGGATTCAGTGCGGAGGTGGTGCCAGGATCGATACTGATGTTCGCCGTGAATTCGTGGATCGGATCCTCGGATGTCAACCGTGCCTCATATTCCTCCAGAACTACCGATACATATTCCGGGTACTCCGGTTCAAAATAGACATTCACATATTCTATTGCAATGCCTAGGTCGAAGATCAGGATCGCTCTACAACGCAATTGACCTGTGAAGGAACCATTGAAACTGATATCGATGGAAATGGTCTCCTCATCGATCTCCATTCTGACCAGATCAACTGTCTGCTGCGGTCCATCTAACTCTCCATCAACATGAAGATCGAATGGGATCAACATCAACAGAAGGGACGAGATGATGAACAATGAAAGCCAATGGTATCTCACGGGGGAAAATCCCATTACTTCCTTTTTTAAAGTTGTGGAAGAAATGTGGCTTAGAATGGTGTTATGGCATCATTTCTTGAATGCCCAAAGCTTGGATCCGAGATAGTTGATGACAGTGACAATGAATATTACTCCTATCAGAATGACCTGGTACCAGGGTTCCCCATTGAGACCTATCACATCAACTCCAACATACATCAAAGCTGTCCTGACACAAAATGCAATGATCGCTACCACAAAGAACTTGGTGTATTGGGAGGACTTCGAACCTTTCCTGGCATTGAAGGTCCAGTAACGGTTCCAGAAGAAGTTCCAGGTCACCGCGGCAAGGAACGATCCTGCTTGGTAAAGGTAAACATATTTCAGTCCCTCCATACCCAACAGGTCGAAATTATTATCCCCCAACAAGAAAAGAAGCAGGGAAATAACTCCGAGATCAATGAGCATCCCTGTTCCTCCAACGAAGAGGAACTTGATCAATGGAGCAGATCCTGGGAAGAGATAAAGCTGGATCAAATGCTGGATATAATTGACCATCACCTTGCTTCCAAGCTTCGATTCACCCAATTCCCTGTCCTTGAAAGTGATGGGCACTTCTGAAACCTTGTCATATTTTCCCTTGACAAGGACTTCAAGGAGGATCTTATATCCTTTTGCTTTGAGAGGGGCCCCGTCGATCACCTTGGGTCTTATTGCAAAGAAACCAGACATCGGATCGGAACAGGGTGTCAAGGGTCGTGCCATCATTGCAGCGCCCCATGAGATGAACCGTCTCATGAATGGCCAATTCTCTATCCCGCCACCCGTTGTATGTCTGGAGCCAACAACAACATCAGCTCCATCCTTGACGATGGCATTGTACATCTTTGGAAGCACTTCAACTGGATGTGAAAGATCGGCATCCATCACGAGATGGATATCGCCCTTGGCTTCTTTGTAACCCTGGATCACAGCTGGTGAAAGTCCTTTATCGGTCTTTCTTACAACACATCTGGCCTGGGGTATCTCCTTCTGAACCTCGCCAACAGCTTCGGATGTCCCATCCGGGGAATCATCATCCATTACAATTATCTCATGGGGGACAGATGAATCACCAAGTACCTGGGCAATTTTGGGTATGATGATCGGCATGTTTTCCCTTTCATTGAATGTGGGAATTATCACCGATAGCAAGGGGACCTTGCTTTCATCTACTGAACCCATTGGAAATGCCCTAAGGTCGAAGGACATATAAATTTTGCCGAAATGACTTCGAACATGTTCCACATCTATTTTTTGGAAGGTGAATAGTATTGCACATCTGACTCCTCAGGCTCGGGTTCCGAAACCTTAGGGGTTTCAGGGACTTCGATCTGTGGAATGTCCATAGACCCTAGGTCATCCGGCATGAGGAGGTCGTCCCCGGATGGCATCATGAGATCAGGTTCTGGTTCAGGTGTGGGTTCTTGGACCGGAACAGGTGGAGGTTCGATCGGTTCCTCCTCAACCTTCTCTTCCACTTCTTCAGGAGGTTCTTCATTGACCTCATCTTCCACAGGGGTCTCCTCTGGTTCTTCGGTCTCTGCTTTCTTCTTCCTTGAGAGCATAAATGCAATGATCAGTATCAAACCAAGCAGTATGACGCCTACAGATGGCAGGATGATTAATAGAATGTTAACTTCCGGACTCTTTTCATCCCCGCCTCCACTTCCTCCTCCACCACCGCCGTCATCCTTCTTCCCAACTGTGATCTCCACTGTGGCAGATCTGGAACCGGTTCCTTCCGAAACCTCCAGTATAACTGAATATGTCCCAGGTTCTTCGAAGATATAGGTTATATTTCTTCCCGTTCCAATGGTTTCTGTCACCAAAACCCAGGTGTAGAAGAATTCCTGACCATGGATCTTGTCAGGATCAATAACGTCCCCCTCAAATTCGACCTCCTCTCCTGCTTTTACTGTATATCCTGAGAGAGGGGTGAGGATCAGGGCCCCTTCTATGGGATCATTGATGTTTTCCACGGAGATATTGAAGGTGATCTGATCCTCAAGTCCTTGAGGATCTGTCACAATGAAGGTGAAAAAGTGCGATCCGACATTTCCATTCTCAGCTTCAATAACAAGGGTTGAGTTCTCCTCATCGAATTCACATCTTCCATCACTACCCCATGTGTCAGGAAGATCGCCTGTTAGAACTGAAATATCCGGATCCTCCGGATCGCCCCATATCACAGATATCTCGATCTTCTCTCCCTGCTTGATGGTCCTCGATGGTACTTCCTGTATGGTGGGGGGGTCATTGAGGGGGGTGTAAGTTATAGATACCTGGCCGAAGGCCTGGGAGCTGCCGTCGGTAGCAGATATGTTGATAAGATATTCTCCATTGAGATCTTGAATTGGAGTTACATTGTAGATACCCATAGAAAGTTCTTCAACGATCAGTGAAGCAGGGTGATCAAGCGAGAAGATCAAGGTATCCAGATCTGCATCAGAAAAATGCATCTCAAGATCAATGTTCACCGTAGAGTCCTCCTCCACAACGAAGGATATCTGATTGTCAGGTCCACTGGGGGGTGAGTTGTTGATGATCGCCCAGGTTTCTGCTGCAGGACCGTCATCTATCAGATCGGTTGGAACCACTCTACAGGTAATATTATCTCCCGCTTCGGTGAAAACTGGTGACAAAGTGGATTCCTTCGAACTGACATTCGATGGTTTCCACTCAGGTGCGGGGCCCCCTGGATCACTTGGGTCAACCATAACTCCATTCACGAACCAGTGGAACCTGTACCGGACCATATCCTCCTCGGGATCAAATGAATCACCGGTTACGGATACACGGATGATATTATCTGTGAAGGCAACACCCGGGGATAGATCGATCATAGGTTTTGTCACTATTCTATTCTCCACATTCAGGAAATACCCCTGCAAATGGGTTGTCACTCCACTTCTATCCATAGAACTGAAACGGAGCTCATATGACCCAACCGGATCATCCGATGCCGGGGAGAGTTTATAGGAGGTGAACTCCCCCTGGACACTCCTTCCGGAGATCATTTCCTGGATCCATGGACCTTCTGTCGATGTTCTATATGCGAGATCGGTTGTAACGATAGGGTCGGTCTCATCTATAGAACGGAAAGTGACGTTGGTGCTGTCCATTCTGTTGATCATGTTATCCTCAAGTGAAACCAGATCAATTATCGGTGGAGTGTTTTCAAAAGTGGACACTGCCAACCAGTTGATGGTAGGAGTTGAGATGCCATCACCCCGGATCGTTATCCTTATCCTGAAACCATCATGATCCAGTGGATGCACCCATATAAGGTCAAGTGTTCCATTGTAGGATGGTGAAGTTCCAGGTATCCGGTCCTGGGATGTTGGACTGATTATTTCCATTGTAAAATTGCAACCCATTGGAAGATCGAATATGGATAGGACCTTTCCCCATACCCTCTCATTTTCAAGGTTGACCAACGGTGTTGTAACCTGTCCCGAATCCTTGTATGATGTTGGACCGGTCTTTTTCAATGTGAGTCCATTATTGATGAAGTCAACATCGATACTTTGAAGTCCAGTACCAGGGAATAGCGGATCGAAGAACTGAAGTGGATCGAGCCAACTTGCTCCAATAAGATCCAGGGATGGTCTTCTGTCAACATCTCTCTCCATATCCACACGGATCCTGAAGTTTGAAACAGTGTTAGGCATGGAAGATAGGTCTATCCTTCCATTACCAGGAACAGGAATGGAGTCGAAACCGGAATATGGCAGGTTATTGGATATGTTTATCAGGGAAAGGGACAAAAGGTCCTCGTTCTGCCCAGGATATACCTGCAGGAACTGCCACTTCATCAACGGGGTCTTGGAGATCGTAGGGGATCTGTAGAAACCTGTATCTATCGTGTTCTTGGTTGCAAAGATATCATCAAGGTATATGTCAGCTGTATCCTGATCCGCTCCAGTATGGAGGGTCAATGTGTTCAGGAAAAGAATATTCCCTCCGGAAGATGACCTCATTGGCATATTCCAAAACTCTTTTCGACCATCCACATCCAATCCACAACGCTGAGAGGTCATATTGATATTCAAGATGAGGTCATACCACAGATCGCTGCTCAATGATGCTCCCTGGCTGAAGTGCTCCCTGTTCTGGGCCCCATCCCAGCCGAAAAAAGAAATTGTACCGTTCTGATGCAATCTCAGTTCTGGACCTTCTGTAGAACCAGTATAATGAACCTTGATCGCAAAACCCTGTGGTGTAGTGCCCTCCGAGATCATATCAATTCTGATAGAAAGTTTGATCTCCAGATCATCAGAAGATGCAACAGTGGGTACTACATGACTTACCCCATAGTCACCGTCTCCACTCACTGATGAAAAAAGGACCCCGTTCGCGGCTTCATTGTAGATGGAAGGGTCCAGTAAAAAATCACCCTGGGATGCATCGCTTTCAGTCCATCCGGAGGGAAGTGTGCCAGGAGTCCCTGTGGAGAACTCATCCAGTTCTTCACTCTCTTTTAGGGCCCCAACTCCATCTTTGAAAAGAAGATTCTGTGAATTTGATAGAGGATCTATGTCAGAGAAATCATAGACCCATTTCCCACCTGTTGTGGAATAGAAGTATTGACTGTTCCTTGTTGGTTCCCCAGTGATGAAGGTAGGATCGCCAAGTCCAGGGACAGAAACCTCCTTTACATCGTCCAAACCATAGTTCAGACCGGAGAAAATGAACAACAGCGATATTACGATCGCAGAGGTCCAAGTAGAGATCTTGTTAGGCAATATCATGAAATTAACCACCTGCGAGGATCGATCTAACTGTTACAGAATCCTCAAAGTCTAACTGAATATTGAAGTAAGGATTATTAACCTTATGTTCTGAAAAATAAGAAAAAAAGAGGGGGGGGGGGTTTTGGTTCCCCCCCCCTGTTCACCCGTTTCACTATTGTGGCTGTGGTGGTTTGGGTGGAGTCGGCGCTGCGGGTGGTTGAGGTGTCGGTGGGGCCTGTTGAGGCTGTGGTGGCGCCACTGGTGCGGCAGGCTGTGGAGGTGCCACAGGTGGTGCTACCGGTGTTGGTGGACGAGGTGCTGCTTGTGTCGGGGGTTGTTGCCGAGGAACTGAGGGTGCAGCAGGTGGTTGTTGTGCTGGAGGTGGTGTTGGTCTTGGTGGGGCTTGCTGGGGAACAATAGGTGCCTGCTGTGCTTTCGGTGGTTCGGGTGGTTTTACTTCTGGAGGTTTCTCCTGAGGGATCGGACCTCCCTGAACAGCACCTTTTACCTGGGCTGCTTCAAGTTCCTTTGCAAAATCATCCTTGCCCTTGTCTCCACCAAATTTCTTTAGATAATTACTTGCATCCTGAGTTCTGCCTCCGGTGAATTCATCCTCAATGGCAGAGGATCCTTTCTCCTTGTCCTCTTCCTTCTTCTTTTTCTCAAGGAGGGTCATCTTGTCATCCTTATCCTTCAAATTTTTCTTCTGAATAAGGAAGAACATCACCAGGTAAGCGACGAACATGAGAACGAAAAGAACCAGGAAAACGTAACTGAAGACTCCAAATGGGATCCCCCAGGGTTGTAGGAATACATTCAGATCCTCTGGAGGAGGGTCGTGTGTAACCCTCATCTTCAATCTGAGCTCGGATTCCAGACCCTCGCTGTCCTTGCAGGATATCATAAGGGTGAATATTCCCTGTTCTCCGGATTTAATATTTGATACATCGAAATCATAGTTGAATCCCGCTCCCTTCTTGTCAGGACCGTAGACGACTTCCCTATTTCCATCCGGATCCATTACCTCGAATGTGAATTTCAGATTTGCCCATGAGCGGTCCTTGGTTGGATCGCTGGACCAAAGGGGGTCATCGCGGTCGGAAGAGTCTGTGAAATTGAACTTAGCGGTAAAAGTGTGACTTTTCACTGTGGATACAACAAATGATTCCTCAGGGAACTCCCTGTCAACACCCGGTCTGATAGCAGGGGTGCCATCGATGTATATCACAATTCTGGGGTAGAAATCAAAGTAGAGATCGAAGCCGATGGAAGCCACTTCAGAGATCAAACCACCGTCATCCTCCAATCGGAAGATCACTTTGTATTCTCCCTCCTTGTAGGGTTCGTCGGTACCAGGTCTCTTATTTGCATCGATCTCAAATAAAAATCCATAACCACCTGTGAGGTTGATCTTTTCAATATCATCCTCTCCAATGACCTTATCGTCGAGAACTACTGAACCGGTAGGTACGTGAACAATATCAATTGTGGATTTGATCACCTTCCTACCCAGCTGAAGTAGATCCGACAACATATCCCTATCATATGCCTCGACATTGAAGGAGATAATGGATTCACCTTGATTGACATGAATATCAGTACTACCATCTGGATGAACCTCATATGCTCCAGTTGGATCACTGATGACACATAGGAAGAATTCCGGAGGGTGGTTCACGACAAAATGATTGATCTTTATTGTTTTGTCATACCTGACCTGATATGCTGAATCTGTTCCAATGACAGACAAAGTGTAGATCCCATTTGGTATCGGATCAGAGTTCCAGAGCAGGGACCATGTATTGTAAGGGGGTGCTCCTTCCTCGGCTTCATCTTCAGCATATCCTATCAATTCATCGTCAAGATATAGACTAACGTTCAACATCTCATTGCGCTGGTTTCCAGGAGTTGCTGTCCCCCGGATCCTGAACGTTCCACCCTGTGGTTCGTTAAAATCTGCTGGTTGAACGAAATCCAAGGTCATTCTGGTTATCAAGATCGGTATTTCCTCATTACTGTTTTGATCGAACCTATACTGATCCGACGTGTCTGAGGCACCACCCAGGATCTCTGCTTTGAATGTGTGCTTTTTCCAATCCTGATTCTCCCTGGCAATGACCTCGATATCAAGTCTTCCATTGTCATCGGTGGTAAGGAGGGATCCGTCCCTTGGGTATGGGAGAGGATCTGGATCGACCATATATGTTACCGAAGCATCCCTCAGAGAATCTCCGTTCAATGCATCAGTTACACTAATACGTGCCCACCAGAATAATTTTAATACCCCGCTTCCAAGTGGTTGAGGGGGGTCGTCGCCAGTATTTACCTGATGAAGCTCTGCACCGGTGTTACTGTCAATATTTACAGTGTTTGCTGTGACATTGGAAACTACGATCATCTTCTCCTCATCAGGTTTATCATGGTCCCAATAGACCTTCCTTTCTTTGGATTTTATGAAGATAAAAGATTGCCTCGGCTGATCAAGATTCGTATTGATACCGACCATCGATTCCATCTCAGTTGAATGAATTGTGGTGTCATAGATGGAGTTGATGTTCATTTTCGAATTTCCGCCGTATTCACCCGGATTTGCCTCAGCATGAGCGCCAGCCTTTCCTCCCTTGGTTAGAAGGTTTGATTTCAGTATGGTCGTTGCATGACCCATTATATCAAGTTCAGTGTTCCCACCAGAACCCGCTCCAGAGTTAGGGACATATCCATTTCCTCCCTGTCCTCCCTCTACAATTATATCTGTCTCGGAGATGAGTATATTACTCTTCTTGGAGATATTGGATCCAACGAAGATGTAAGCATCCCCACCATCCCCCCCGAACTTTGCGCTCTCTCCAAGACCTCCATTATGGGCCCGGACATTCAGCTCGCTATCAACGATATTGAGGTCAGATGATTTGGAGAACAAGGAGATCTCTCCATTGCCTCCGTCCTCACCATTTGGCAAAGTTGATGTTCCATTGGTCACTGTTATCCTCGACCCTGAAATATCGATGGTATCGGCATTGATATTCACAATACCTTCAGTTACTGAAAGAAGTGCCTGAGTTCCCTCATGGCCCATCATCTTGAAGGTTGTGTTGAAGGTGTCTCCACGACAAATGACCCTCTTGGCCCTGAGCGTGCTGCCCTCGATGATGAGGGCCGCGTTGTCCCGGATCCAGACAGTGTCCCATTCCTCAGCACCAGTAAGGTAGCTAACGGTATAGGTCATGTTCTCGATCTCAAGACTCTCACCAGCTACCCGGGTAGGAGTTGCAGTCACCCCTTGTCCAGGACCTTCTGTGTCCATTAGGACCGCGAAAGATGATGATATCAATATTACAAGCATGAGAAGTGCTGTGATATAAACTGGTCTTGTCTTCATCATGATAATCACCTACAATCTCCTCCTCATAGAAATGTCACTTGCCTGGCTCCTGCTGTTTTCGTACCTTTTATCCCATAGGAGCATCAGAAGGAAGAAAGTAAAGCCGCCTCCAAGGACGAGACCGAGCGTTATCCAATGCAGGGCTTCGAATGGTAGGCTGAACAGAATCGGGATCGCCAGCACAAAGGATATCACCATAAAAATGGTTGAAAACTTCTTCCTGGCCTTGTAGATCTCCATATCTGTCCTGAGCTCTACGATCATCTTCCTGCGGATGTAGTCCTCATCTTCCTGGACCACATCAAGCCTACGGAAGGCAAAACCGCAGAATTTACAGGTGATATTCTCCTGCTTGGTGTCTTCCAACTGCTTTTTGCAGTCAGGACATTCTAAAAGTCGTGTTCTCTGGACCATGCGTATCAGCGACCGAAAGCCCTTGAAAAATATATACGTTTCTAGAAGTCACAGGTATAAAGTGGTATTCGATAATGTTATCATTGGGGACAAAGGTAAGGGTGATGGGTATGACGATGGAGTTCAGAGAGCTTCTTCAAAGCAGTATAACAAGGACCATTCAAAGGGAGATCGACCCCTATCTGGAAGCATCAGAGGTATCGGCCGATGATCAGAATACTCCATGGGTAGCCCCTGCTAAAGGGCATAAAGGATTCAGGTTGGCCGGGAATGCGATCTCAACGAGAGATTCCATGGCAAAGGCCCTAGGTGTCGATGTGGATGCGATCCCAGATACGATACTGACCGCAATGGAGGGCCCCACCCAATATGAGACCATCGAGATGCCTGCATATTATCAAGAGGTTGCAGTTGAGGACATCCCCTTCCCAACTTATTACCGCTCTGATGGGGGGCCATATGTAACTTCAGGCATTTTCCATGCCGGGATCGATGATCGGTTCAACCTCTCCTTCCACAGGATGATGTATCTGGGCGGGGACAAGTTTGCGATAAGAGTGGTTCCCAGACATCTGAATGCACTATTGAAGGAAGCTGAGAAAAAAGGTAAACAGCTTCAAGCTGTAGTGTCGATGGGGACGGATCCAGCGGCACTGTTGGCGGGTTCTATTTCACTCCCCTTCGGCGAAGACGAGATGAAGGTGGCTTCCGCCCTCCATAACAAAGCCAATGGGTCTCCTATTCAACTCTTCTCTCCCGTAAATGATCCAGATGGGGCGAAGGCCCCGAAAGGGACCGAGGTCGTGCTTTACGGTAAATTCACCGATGAGAAGGTCCCGGAAGGTCCTTTCGTTGACATTACTTCCACTGTTGATCTCTCAGGTATGGACCCTGGTGAACCAGTATTCCAGGTGGACAAAGCACTGATAAGAAATGATCCAATGGTCCATGTCCTACTTCCAGGAGGATTTGAACATTACATGATGATGGGGCTTCCCAAAGAGCCGGCAATTATTCGATCCGTTCGAAAGACCGTCCCCCTGGTCCATGGGGTCAGGTTGACGGAGGGGGGTTGCTGTTGGCTTCACGGAGTTGTCTCAATAACAAAACAGGAAGAGGATGATGGAAAGAAAGCGATAGCTGCTGCATTCAAAGGTCATCCTTCCATGAAAAGGGTCATTGTAGTGGATCAAGATGTGGACATCTTCAATGATATAGAGGTCGAATGGGCCCTATCAACCAGATTCCAGGCCAACAGGGACATGGTGATACTCGAAAATGTAAGAGGATCGACCCTTGACCCATCGGCAAACCCCAAAGACCACACCACATCGAAGATGGGTATGGATGCAACCATGCCTCTCAAGGGTAGAGATCCCTACCTAAAAGTGAATTGATCTTTTCATTGTTTGTTGAAATCTTTAATAAACACCCATGCAGTATACCTGAATGTGAAAAGCAGGGTTCCCGTATCATTGTTCATGCTGATCGTTCTGATCATCCCCCTAGTCACCATGTCAGGTTGTATCGATCTGAATTCCACAAGGAGGGTATTCTTTCCCAGAGATGACACAGTGATCGGGTTCAAACAGGGGACCATTGCAGAAGTACGCCATAATTTCACCGGAGGGTTCGGTGACAGTGTCCAGGTCCTGACTCAAGAGGAGCATTTCTCTGTTGATAACTTCCATATTGGAGAGGGGGGGGGAGATCTTAATATCTGGGGCCAGATCATTTTTGGAGATGATGCCGAAAGACAGATCGAGTTTATTAGGGTCATCGATGTGAGCCTTTACTTCATCTCGGAGGATGAGGGGGGCCAATTGAGATCCCATAAAACCTATGTTGCACCTGCTGTCGGGAGTTTTCAAACAGCAGAGATGATCGACCAGATAGAGGGTGCAGAAACGGGTCTTTGGTCACTTAGGGTGATCGGCAACGGAACTGCAAGTCAAGCCTCTGATGTGCCTTTCTACGACTGGTACCATATCACCGTGAATGGCCGTTATTCCGATGATTCCTACAATCACAACGCCCCTCACCCCTCAAGTGATGAATGAGGTCTGGTGTGGTTCACGGACTCAGGTTCTGCATTTCACCCACTTTCGGTTTTGCAGTGATGGGAACTTCATCCGGTTCACCTTTTCCAGATATGTGTAATACATGCTGTGGATATGGGATCTCGATACCTTCACTTTCGAACTTGTCATATATTCGTTCTCTGAGCTCAGAGGCAACTCTCCACTGATCATTGAAATCCTTTACCCAGAATGTAACTGCAAAGTCCAAAGATGAATCTCCGAAGGTATTGAACCTGTAAAGTGGTTTATGCTCTTCATCCTCAAAGGTATCCGGATGAGAACGTACAACATCTATCAACAACTCTCCTATCTTCTTTGGTTCATGCTGATATCCCACTCCCACGGTCACGGTTTTTCTACCAAGATAGTTTGGCTCGCTCAGGTTGGAGAAGATATGGTCAGATATCCTGTTATTTGGTATTGTCACCAGCTGATTCGAGATGGAATGGAGGAGTCTCGTTGAACGTAATCCTATCTTCTTTACCTGGTAGGTCGATCCTTCCATCTCGATCCAATCATCCTCCTTGAAAGGGCGATCCAAGAGGATCATGATGCCGGCAAAGAAATTAGAGAGGGTATCCTGCGCTGCAAAAGCGATCACCAATCCGATGATCCCCATGCCAGCTATGAATACGGTAACATCGATCCCGAATACCCGGAGGAACATGATTATTGCAATAGCCCAGATCACAACGGTGATAAGCTTGCCCATCACAGGAACAAGTACATCATCTGCCTGGGTTTCGGTCTTTGCCGAGAGGACCTTCAGATAAACGAGTATTACTTGTTTGAACACTTTGATGGCAATATAGGCGATGATCACGATGGTGACAGACCGATAAAGCATATCGAGGATCTCTATGAACCTCTTGTCCAGATCGAACTGCGACAGAGAGATTATCAATCCATAGAACAATAAAATAACGAAAAATGGACCGGCAATAATACTCAGGATCTTATGGTCAACATCGATCTTCGTCTTTTTCGTTATCTTCATTGCAGCCATTACTAAGAACCACATGATAACGGTTCCAATGGCCCAGATCGCAAAGACCAGAAGGAAACGTACCAGGTCTGTCCGGTAAGCTTTTGGAAGGAATGTGGTGGGAATGTTCATCCCGAATACTTCAATGTCATCCTCGGTCTTCACTCCATCATCCTTGCCCTGCTTTATCAGCTCAACCAATCCATTTGTGGTGTCCAGGACCTGAATAGTTCTATTACCCTCTGGGATCTCCTTGATCTGAATTGTGATCCGAACCTCTGCTCCTGACCTCAAGCTCTCATCATAATCGGTCCCATGGAATTGAAGGGGTTCAGGATATCCGGTTGCATCCTCGGATGAAGATAGATAGATCCTTGTCTTCTGAAGTTGGATCTCGACACCACCGGAATTTGATACTTCGGTGTATTCAACGACCTGCGAGACCTTGTCTTCGAATACAACAAATGAACCGGTATCCAATGATCCAAACCTGCCGGTCCCCTCATCCTTCATTTCCAGCAAGGTCTGATAATCATCAACCTCAATGGGATCTGTTTTTGATTGGGAAGACCCCACTGAAGATGTAATAACCATGAATGCAACGATAAAGAGGGAAAGCATTGCGATCCTTCTACCCATATCCCCGTTCATGGAAAATCGTAGTACATCGTCATAGAAATGGTTTTTCTCTATCAAACCAACTTAGACAGATCTAACCTGCAGGTTTCAACATCTAAAGATGAGATCTCCTGTGAGGTCAGGATCTTTGATACGGTGTGGGGTGTACCGATACACAACAATGACAAACCCCGCTGCAAGGTCTCTTTGAGAGTAGGGGCCCGGGGGATCTCAAGATCATATGCCAACATACTGCGCTTCATCAGAGAAGCTGCCTCCTGATCGAGCACAGCTATTCGGAACTGATCTCCCATGGAACATTCAAGAACAGCTTTCTCAATTGTCTTTTTGCTGATCCTCAAGGATCCTCCCCCTTGACGAGCTGGTATTATCTCAATGGCTGCCATTTTCACTTCTGGCATGGTTATAACGCCAGATAATCCTGATATCATAACGATGTCACCACGGTTTCCATCATTATCTGCGATCCCGGTCGAGGGGCCGCCCTCTCCAGCTTTGCAATACAGCAAACCGTTATCCAAGAATGTCCTCAACCTGTCTCCTTTTTTTATGTTTGATGCTGCAATAGCATCTGTAGATCTTACGATCTCAAGACCATCAATGGACCGATCTATGAAATCCTTCAATTGAAGAAGGTCCCTTTGAAGAAGGTCGACACCTCTAACGGTCGCTTTAGGAGGTCGGGTCCCAAGATCCACCAATCCCGCTTCTTTCATCAGTTTCAGATATTCTGAAACAGCTTGTGGGGTGATGTCTATGTTATCTGCAATTGACCTCTGGTCCTTGGGCTCTTCTATCACAAGCTCTCTGAGGATCAACATTCGGGTAAGGTTGCTCTTCTTCTTGATCAGTTCCATAACCATCCCTCCGGGAAAAGATATTATATCAAAGTCCGCTTATGCATAAAGTTTACTTTACATAAATAAAGTTTACTTGAGTTATGCTAAATCTGGATTAATATAGGAGTGGGCCGAGATGAAAGAATGGAAATGGATATTTGCAGTTTTATTGTTGGTTCCTGTGGGAATAATTGCAGGGTGCATAGGAGATACGGGTCAGGACGGTGATATGAAGTTTACCGACCCATTGGGTGCAGAAGTTTCTATAGAGGAATATCCAGAAAGGATCGTAACCCTCTCC
>JAUVBH010000156.1 GCA_030591285.1 Thermoplasmatota archaeon | reverse complement strand
TGCCCCGGCCTTGAGTATATGCTTGATAAACCCCGGTCTTTCCGTAGATAATACCACCGGTGGGGAAATCTGGAGCCTGGATGTATTCCATCAGGCCATATGGATCAAGTTCCGGATCCTCCAACAGAGCGATCAGTCCGTCAACGACCTCCGTCAGATTGTGCGGGGGCATATTCGTTGCCATTCCGACAGCTATCCCAGAGGTTCCATTGAGAAGCAGGTTCGGCAACTTGGATGGAAGAACGGTGGGTTCTTGCATGCTCCCATCATAGTTTGGGACCATATCGACAGTATCCTTGTCGATATCCTGGAGCATCTCCATAGCGATCTTGTGGGTCCTTGATTCCGTGTATCTCATTGCCGCGGCGGAGTCTCCGTCTATGGATCCGAAATTTCCCTGGCCATCAACTAATGGGTATCTAAGGGAAAAAGTCTGAGCCATTCTCACCATTGCTTCATAAACCGCTGAATCACCGTGGGGATGATATTTACCCAACACATCTCCCACGATCCTGGCGGATTTCTTGTATGGCTTCCCATGTACCATTCCACCCTCGTTCATTGCGTGGAGTATTCTTCTGTGAACCGGTTTCAACCCATCTCTTGCATCGGGTAAGGCCCTTCCAACAATAACCGACATTGAATAGTTCAGGTAGGAGGTCTTCATCTCATCGACGAGTTCCTTGCCGACCACACCGCCCTTTTCGATCTTATCTTTCAACTCCTCTCCACCTTCAGATGTCAAGATCGGTCACCTCCTTTGCGTGGGTCTCGATAAATTCCTTTCTTGGTTGAACTTGGTCCCCCATCAAAATAGTGAACATCTCATCGGCAAGGACTGCATCTTCAACAGTGACCCGAAGAAGGGTTCTTGAATCTGGATCCATTGTGGTCTCCCATAATTGTCCAGGGTTCATCTCTCCAAGACCCTTGTATCGCTGGATCCCCAATCCATGAGATCCCAAAGACTCCACAAGTTCGTCCTTTCTTGCATCGGAAAAACAGTAGAATTCCTGTTTTCCTTTCTTCAGTCTGTAGAGTGGGGGTTGTGCAATGTAAAGGTAACCGCCTGTGATTAGATCCTGCATATATCTGTAGAAAAAGGTGAGGATCAATGTTCTTATATGGGCGCCGTCGACATCTGCATCGGTCATGATTATTATCTTGTGATATCGAAGATTTGCCACGTCAAAATCATCTCCGATCCCACACCCCATTGCAGTTATCATTGACCGTATCTCATTATTGGAGAGGATCTTATCAAGTCTTGATTTCTCAACATTGATGATCTTTCCTCTCAGGGGAAGAATTGCCTGGTTTGCCCGATTCCTACCCTGCTTAGCTGATCCCCCAGCAGAATCACCCTCCACAATATAGAGTTCGGATACAGCAGGATCCCGGGATTGGCAATCTGCGAGTTTTCCAGGAAGCCCTGAACCCTCCAGAAGTCCTTTTCTCCTGGTAAGATCTCTTGCTTTTCTCGCAGCTTCCCTGGCTTGTGAAGCTTGAAGGGCTTTTTGAAGGATCTTTTCTCCATCCTTGGGATTCTCCTCAAGGTATTCCCTCAATCTCTCATTCAGGAAGTTCTCAACATAACCTCTGACCTCGGAATTACCCAGCTTGGTCTTCGTCTGTCCCTCGAATTGGGGCTCGGGAACTTTAACCGAGATCACAGTCGTGATGCCCTCTCTGATATCCTCGCCCTGAAGCTGCTGGTCTTTCTTCAAGAGGTCGGCTTTCCTTGCATAATCATTGAATGTTCTTGTTAAAGCGCCCTTGAATCCACTAAGGTGGGTTCCACCTTCAGTTGTGTTTATGTTGTTAGCGTAGGTGAATATGTTCTCTGTGTAACCATCGGTCCATTCCAGTGCGATCTCTATGGCCACACCCTCTCTCTCGCCTGACAAGAAGATAGGAGTGTCGATCAATGGTGTTCTGTTCCTATCTATATAATCAATGAAGGAGATCAATCCGCCTTCATAATGGAAAAGCTCTTTTTTTCCGGTAGCTTCATCCAACAATGTTATCTTGACACCGCGATTCAGGAAAGCAAGTTCCCTGAGCCTGTGTTCCAAAACCTCGAATTTGAATTCCAGGGAGGTGAAGACCGTATCATCTGGTTCAAAGGTGATCACAGTTCCAGTGACATCCATTGGTGCCTTTCCAATGACCTTCATTGGCCCTGCTACCCTGCCCTTTTCATACCTCTGAACATGAACAGCTCCTTCCCTGGTAACCTGGGCTTCAAGCCAATTCGATAGAGCATTGACCACTGACACACCGACACCATGCAAACCGCCGGATACCTTGTAAGAACCTTTTTTGAACTTACCACCAGCGTGGAGCCTTGTCATAACGATCTCAAGGGCAGGAACCTTGTATTTTGGATGCGGTCCAACAGGGATCCCTCTTCCATCATCCTCAACCCTCACGGTGCCCTGCTTCATCAAGGTCACTATGATGTTCTCGCAGTGGCCGGCCATTGCTTCATCAATGGAATTGTCAACAACCTCATATACAAGATGGTGCAGACCATGGCCATCGGTTGATCCGATGTACATGGCTGGCCTGATCCGGACCCCATCCAGCCCTTCCATCACCTCAATGTCCGATGATTCGTACTCCTCACTAACACTATCGATCCTTGATATAGGGGCCTCTTCGGTCATGGGTGTCCACCAACTAACGGTAATCAGAGGTTCAAATGCCTCCCAAGATACCTTACTGTGCATCCCATCAGGCGAAACTTGATCAGACGCCCAACGTGATGGCCATATATAAATCCATTGCGCGCGCACGCGCGCGCGCATTATCAACAGACGTGATAAGGTTAAAATGGATGAAACCATGCTGGTCCATCATGGAAGACGAAAACGATCTTCTCTTTAACACTAAGAAGAAAAGATCCCAGATTCAATCCACAGGTGGAGTTGATTATCAAATCATTGAATCCTTTGCTTTACAAAATGCACTTGAACACAATGGGGTTGCTAGTGTAGGATCAGTGATAGGTAGTTCTATTCAATATTTTACTCAGGAACATGGAGAAGTAAACAAACCACTGATAATAACATATGCAAAAGACAAAGTTAAAGAAATTAACGAATGGACCAAAACAGAACAGAAAGAAAAATTGGAAACGGTTGGCTCCATTGAACTTCAAAAAAGGGAAAGGAAGACCGGCCTACCCGAATTGAAGGGATCAGAGAGTGGCAAGGTCGTGATGAGATTTGCTCCTGGACCATCAGGTCCTCTTCATCTGGGCCATACCAGAGCCGCGATCCTCAATGATGAGTTCTGCAAAAAATATGATGGTGAATTTATCCTAAGATTGGAGGATACTAATCCCGAAAAGATCGATCCTGAAGCTTACAAGATGATACCGGAGGACCTGGATTGGCTCGGTATCAAGGTAGACACCACCTACATTCAATCCGATCGTTTCGATGAATATTACAACATCGCCAAGATCCTGATAGAAAAAGGAGCCGCATATGTTTGCACAATGGATACAGAGCTCTGGAAGGAGCTAAAATATGCAGGAAAACCATGTGAAGAAAGGGACCTTGGAAAGGATATCCAGCTTGAAAAATGGGAAAAGATGCTTAATGGGACCTTCTCAGAAGGTGAAGCTTCACTAGTGATCAAGACCGATCTAAAGCACAAAAATCCTGCTGTAAGGGATTTTGTCGGCATGAGGATCCGGGATCATCCCCATCCGAGGACCGGTGACAAATATCGTGTCTATCCACTCTACAATCTTTCAGTGGTCATAGATGATCACCTCATGGGATGTTCTCATATTCTCAGGGGAAAGGACCACCTCAACAACACGTTCAGGCAGAGATACATATATGAACACCTCGGATGGAACGAACCTCTTTTCATTCATTATGGTATCGTGTCCATTCCTAACACCATTCTCAAGACATCACTTATCAAGGAAAAAATAGTATCGGGAGAATATTCTGGTTGGGATGACATCAGATTGGGCACCATAAGGGCAATAGCTGCAAGAGGATTCGATCCAAGGTCACTAAGGGGATATTGGGTTGACGTTGGTCTGAAGTCTGCCGATATTCAGTTCTCATGGGATAATTTCTATTCTATGAACAGGTCGTTGATAGATGGAGCGACCAAAAGGTTCTTCTTCGTTCCCGATCCAAAAAGAATACATTTCACACACAATGAGGAATTGGTTGCTGAAATTCCTGTGCATGTAGAACACCCCGAGATGGGAGTGAGAAGATACGGTATAGCTCCGGAAAACGGGAAGATCGAATTCATGATCCCATCTGAGGATTTTAGAGATCTTAGCAACGGGTCGGTCATCAGGTTGAAGGGACTATGCAACATCAGAATGACGGATATTGAAACCGGTGGAGCTGAATTTGCAGGATCGGATCCGGCAGTTGTACGAAGCAATAGAGGGAAGATAGTTCAATGGGTCCATGGAGAGGGAGCAGAGATGGAACTCATCATGCCCGATGGAAGGATCATCTCCGGAATAGCTGAAAAAGATGTTCTTGATGCTACAAAAAAAGGAGAGAACATCCAGTTCGAACGCGTTGGCTATTTCAGAACTTTCAATGACAAGGGGTCAAAGGCCAACTTCATGCACCCATGATTTGGGGTTCCGCGGGACCTCCCAAGACCTCATTAATATAATTCCAGGGTATGAAAGCCCATGAAGACATATATGCTCCGTAAGCAAGATGGAATTTCTATTGATGATAATTTCATAGATGAGGTCAGGAAGATCTCCATGAGGAGAAGAGGCCTTATCGATGATGAAGAATACTGAACCCCCGTGAAATAGTAAGTTATAACTACCATCTACCTTTCTTTCCGCATTGTGTCGCAGCTCGAACTCCTACGCAAGATCGGAGGAACTGTTAGGGATGTTATTGTTGATCGCTAT
>JAUVBH010000123.1 GCA_030591285.1 Thermoplasmatota archaeon | reverse complement strand
GAGCTTCTCAAGATCAGCTTCGGTTGCAGCACCCATCGCTTCAACCACGGGTTCAACGAATTTGCATACCGATTTCCTCGCAAACTCTTCAAGTTCCTTCACTCCTCCACCGCCCCATCCACAGGAACCGAACACTCCGATGATATGGTTCTTGATCCTGGACTTGTTTAAAAAGTGAACAAATTCATCGATAGGAGGGAACATTCCAGTGTTGTAGGTAGGAGTTCCTATGATCAAACCTCTGTATCTCCATGCATCGTTCACAAGATATGAGAGATGTGATTTTGAAGCATCATGCACAAGTATCTTCTCTATTCCCTCTTCTGAAAGGACCCTGGCGACCCTGTCTGCCATCTTCTTTGTGTTGCCATACATGGAGCCATAGATCACAACGGCTCCCTCTTCGGTCTTCATTGATGAGAGACGGTCATAATATTCCACTATGTATCCGGGGTTGGATCTCCAAACAGGTCCATGTGTTGCACAGATGACCTTAATGTCCACACCAGCAAGTTTCTTCAATGCCGCCTGGACCATTGGAGAGTATTTGGCAACGATATTCGTATAATATCTGGATATCTCGTGTTCGTAGAAATTGAGGTTCAATTCATCATCGAATATGCCACCGTCGAGTGCACCGAATCCTCCAAAGGCATCTCCTGAAAAGAGTATTCCTTCCTTTGTATCGTAGGTCATCATGGTCTCGGGCCAGTGCACCATTGGTGTGAGATAGAACTTCAACTTCCTCGACCCAAGGTCGATCTCATCTCCATCTCCAACGATGTGGATGTTCTCGGTGATCTCGTAGAAGTTCTCAAGGAATTTGGCTGTCTTCTTGTTCCCAACCAATTTGATATCCGGGAATTGGCTGATGATCGCTCTGATGGAACCAGAATGATCTGGCTCCATGTGATTTATAACAAGATAGTCGATCTTCTTTCCTTCTCCAATAAGCTCCTTTATCTTATCCATATAAGGAGAGGTTACGGTGAATTTGACCGTATCGATAAGTGCGATCTTCTCATCAACAAGGACATAGGCGTTGTAGGATACTCCCTTTGGGATCGGCCAGAGTGACTCGAAGAGATGGGTCTCCCGATCATTCATTCCTATCCAGTAAACGTTCTCCTTTATCGCTATGGGTTTATCCACGGGCCTCGCTCCTGTGTTTCTGTGAAAATATTAATCTATATAAGGATTGCACATGGATAGTATATCCACTTGAATAGAAACAGGTTTAAAAAACCACCATCCAGTATGCGTCAGTAAGAAACCTATAAAAACAATAAGTATATAGGGCGCCGAAAAGAGGTCAAATGTATGATCCCCAACCAGGAAAGATGCACCTCGTGTGGAACTCCACTACATGCAGAGAAATCAGTCAAATTTATCTGCCCCAAATGCCAGGAACAATATATCGGAAGATGCGGACAGTGTAGGGACCAATCAGCTACCTATCTCTGCCCCGGATGCGGTTATCTGGGCCCGTAGGAGTGTTTCACATGGGAGAAGTACTCATCAGATACAAGGTAATGCCAGTTGGTCCGGATGTGGACCTTGAGAAGGTCGCTCAGACCTTCGCTACATATGTACCGGACCATGGCCGCGTATCCAGATACGAGGTCAAACCAGCTTTCTTCGGTCTTAATCTCCTCGAGTGGGGCGTCGTCCTCGATGATAAGAAAGGCGGCGGCGATGAACTCGAAGAGAAACTGAAAGGGACCGATGGTGTTCAGTCCATTGAGATCATCGAGATGGGTCTTTTATGAGCCTTCTCCTGAATGGAATTACACCTATCAAACCAACGGAGGACCCGGAATCGGTCCTCCGCTGTATTTTAAATATTTTTCCAGATTGTGACCATCAGGTCAAGGATTCTTCCATTGAATTTTCAACCTCCGATCTGGATAAGTTCACAGAACTTCTCTACGATCAGCAGATCAGGGACACAGCTGTCATGGTCCTTGGAAAAGGTCTCAAGGATGATTCTACTTTCTTCTACCTGAACAAACAGGCCGCGTTCATGGTGAAGATCAACTTTTCAGATGGGGTTTCGAACCTGGGTGACCTTGAGATCAATGTGGTAAAAGGTGCCATTGGACTCATCGAAAACATCACCCCTAAGGTTGATTAGGACATTTTTGTTCAACACCCCTTATATATGGCTCACTGCAATCTATATTCAATGGCAGGTCGATCCATACCCAAAGCTGCTGTCGCTGTCATGATGATATCACTATTGGGTACTCTGCTGATACTGTCGATCCCATCGATCGCTGTGGGCCCCTATGGAGTGGTCGAGATCGAAGAGGACACTGTTCATATCGGGGTATCACCCGATGATACAGGTACTGTTGATATCGAAGCGTCTATAAGATCAACAGAGACCAAAAATACCGTTTTCAATATCCAATGGGAGCTGGATGGTCCGACAAACTGGGCCGTGGAGATCCCTGAAAAGATCTATTTGGGGCCTCTGGAAAAGAAGAGCTTCACAGTAACGGTCATCTGCCCAATAGGGGAAAGAGCGGATACTTCAGCGGTTCTTGAAATAAGTGCAGTTCCAGAAGGAATGGAAATAGCATGGGATGGAGAGATATCCAGCGATTCGATAGACATCAAGATCGACCCCTACTACGGAGCATCAATTATCCTTGAAAACGATTTCGAACTCGATGTTCCAACCTCCTCCCCTATCGAGATCAGGATCCAGAATGATGGTAACATCAGGGCTCCGATCAATATTCAGATCAAGAATGTATCAATGAGGACTGGACCACGAATGTCCATGGTCGATCCCGGTGACAATACTACTGTCGATCTCTACCTGGAGGACCTTATTGAAAATGATGAACTAACTATAGAGATATTCACAAAAGCAGGGGACTGGACCTCCGAGGAAGGGATCGTTTTCGAGATCGTTCGAGATAGGAGTTTATTTCATATCCTATTCAAACCCGGACCGATCCTGATCTTGACCGACTTCGATCCAATAGCTGATGACCTGCCCAGAATGGATCTATTCTGCCTGGGTGGAGATGTCTCAAATGTGGGATTGGAGATCGTGAATGGACCATATGGGGCTACATTGAAAACAGAGGGCGGAGGACAATTGGAGAATCTGGGGAGGGCACATCTCACCTATGAGATCAACGGGGTTACAGAGAGTCAGATCGTTCTGATCCGGGGATATGGGTATCACGATGGAAAAAGAGTTGTCTCCAATCCAATACCGATCTGGGTGAAAGGGGTCAAGGTTGAAACTGCATCATTACCCGTACCTGCACTCGTTGGAGGAGGAGCGGCAGCTGCTACCCTTGTCCTGACCGGAACCGCTGCTTATTTCTACTCTGCCTCCGAGGTTTTCAAATACAGGTGGCTCACATTGGCACTTGTGCCGCTATATTCCATCGTTCATGATGAAAAAGTACTTGACCACTTCTTCCGTGGTCGTCTGTTCGAGTATGTGAAGGAGAATCCGGGGGTGACCTTCACCGCTTTGAAGGAGCATTTCGAGGTGAACAACGGCACACTGACCTATCATCTTCATAAACTGGAAAGAGAGGATCTGATCTGTTTTCGGAACCTTGGAAAATACAAGATGTTCTATGCCGATGGTGTGAGGATCAAGGGTGTTGAAGTTGTTATTTCACCAATGGACAAGGAGATCGTAGAGATCATCTCTGCAGATCCTGGTGTGGCATCATCCCAAATCATTGCAATGCTGAGAGGGCAGAGATCCCCAAGGACGATATCCAGACATCTGAAACAGCTGGAAAGGAAGGGGTTCATCCAGGTGGAAAGGTCACATGGTTCCAGAAGATTGTTCATATCCGGGGACCTGGAAAGGGTTCTTATGCCCCATACTGGGGTGGTGGAAGTTGCAGAAATGACTGCAGTTTAGAACTGGCCAGCCCTTCATTTTTTGATTTACAGCATATTTTATATACGATTTCATTATTGGCCCCTATGCCCAACATACGCCGCAGTAGCTTAGTTGGTTAGAGCGTACGACTGTTAATCGTAAGGTCATCGGTTCGAATCCGCTCTGCGGCGCCATTATTTATCTTATCATTTAGCCGCAGAGCTGATTCGAACGTAGTTGTTGGATGTTTAAGAAATAAATACAGTTTCAGTTTAACATCCAAGCCGGACTAATAAGAAATTATTAAATTATAATTTTATTAGTCCAAGGCGAATCCGCTCTGCGGCGCCATTATTTATTCATTAGTTTAATGAAGATTAAGCCGCATAGCGGGTTCGAACGTAGTCCTGGAAGACTTGTGAAGAATTCACAAGGCTTGGAGGTACGCGGAATCCCGAAGGGATTTGGCTGTATACTTGAGACTGACATTCTAAAATTACACGGGTTAGTCTCAAGGTGAGCGAAACCATCGAATGGTTTTGCGGAACGAATCCGCTCTATGGTTTACTTTTACTTTATCTGCTACGCATTTCATTTCACATCAATAACAGGTAGTTTCAATTCGAAAATGGTTCCCTTTGGTTCGTTCTTTCGAACAGAGACCTCCCCGCCATATCTTTCAACAACTCTCTTAACAATATAGAGACCCAATCCGGTTCCCTTAGATTCACCAAAACTGAAACTCTCATCAAAGATATCATCGATGATCTCACTCGATATCCCAATTCCGAAATCTGCGATCTGGACCCTGCATTCCTTGCCATCATTTTCCAGGTCTATCTCCAATCTATCCGTCTGTCCGTGAAGCACTGCATTTCCAACAATATTCTCCACCACGGAATAGATCGAAGCATCCGTTTCACAGGTACATTCTCCCCGGATGGAATATTTGATAGGGTGGTCCTTGACAATGGTTTCAATGACCTCTCTCAGATCGAACGAAGTTGTAACTCCACGATGGGTGATCAAGGTCTCCAGTTCATTCATCCTTCTTGTGATCTCGATACCTTTCTTCACAGCATTGTACGATTCCTCGATGAGGACACGATCATTGGAATTGCCCTCCTTCAAGAGACCCAGCATACCATAGGCAACCGCCAGTTTATTCCTGATATCATGTCTGGTAATTCTGGCAGTAAGTTTCAGCACTTCATTGAGTTCCATCATCTCTCTCTGGATCCTTTTCAATTCCGTGATATCCCAGGAAACAACAGCAATAACCTTCTTCTCACCATATTCAATGATGTTCGCAGATACTTCCACGTCAAGGAATTCACCATTTTTCTTCCTGTATCTCCTCTCTCCGACGATCTTGTAATTACCTGTTGGAAGTTCCCCTATCTTGTTGTTGATATCCCTCTCGTCGTGGGCGATGAAATCATATGGGCTCATTCCCAGCAATTCGTCCTCGGAATACCCTAAAAGGTCCTGAAGAGTTCTGTTGGCTTCAATTATCCTCATCGTCTGCTGGTCCACCAGATAGATATTGTTGGGGCTCTGCTCGAGGACGGTCTTGTACTTCTCCTCGCTAACCCTTAGATTGGCTTCAAGGAATTTTCTGGCTGTAATATCAAAACCGGCAACCACATTGAGATCGTGGCCATTGTTCTTTAGCACTGATGGTCTTATCTCGACCCATCTTTCCTCCCCGGTCTTCCTTAACACTGGGATCTCAAAAACAGGGGGGCCATTTTCTCCTTTTATCAAGCCTATGGTGCCATTTCTAACCATATGCCGATAGTCTTCCCTTATGACCTG
>JAUVBH010000061.1 GCA_030591285.1 Thermoplasmatota archaeon | reverse complement strand
ATCCAAAGAAACTGGTAATCAATGCAGGTTCCACCAATGTGGCTGCATTGTTGATAATATGAACATATATGTCCTTCTCATCAAGGCTCTCCAGGATTAGTTCCCTGAAGGATCCGAAAAGTGAATCGAACTGTTCGACAGAAAGGTCACGGGGTCCGATCTTCTTCTCCAACCCTGCCCTCTGGCATGCCTCCTCTGCATAGGATGGAGGTAGCGAACATCTCTTGATAAGGAACCTGACCAGGTCCTCGTTGGATCTCTCTATCGCCTCTCTCATTCCGCCCTGTGTTAGCTCGTATGGATCGATCCCGGAGGGCGGAGGTGAGAATATCTCTCCCCTCTTGATGGTCCTAGCTGACCAGGTTCGGGACGTGAAAGGAGCTATGATGGTTTCTCCCTTTACCAGAATGGCATTACCATCTCCAAATAGCTCAAGATACAACTTCCACTCCTCATCTTCTCCTGGAGGAGGATTGAAGGTCAGGACAACAAGCCGATCTATGCCGACCTGGGATATGTCATTCAATTTACGATTGTCCAGGGATTTTCGAAGCTTCATAGCGAACGATGATGGAGATTGTGGCATCTCCCTCCCAACTTTGGGTGAGATGAAAAGGAAACCCCCCATCTTGAAGTAGAGATCGAACTTGACATAGCTCCCACCGGATTCCCCGATGGAGATCCCCTCTGGAACCTCTGGAGGTGCTTCTGCACTTTCCAGCAGCATATCCCGAAATGTCCCATGTGAAGAGGCTTCTTCCAGGATCTGTCTCTTTATTGCGAATCTGAGGATCAGTGTGTCATAATCGATCTGATATGCCTTCTGGAAGTAGGCACCTTCGACGGCTTTTGCCTCTAAAATAAATCTCCTGACAGCGAAGGAGGAGAGGTTTTTCTTGAGCATCAGGTCCCCTATCGGACATGGCTATTAAAAGCCTGTCAATATGAACCTGAGAATTTCCTAAATATTCGTTTTGGACAAAACCATAAATAAGTGGTTTTCCGTTCCATCGATACCATTTCGTGAGTGTTGTTTTTATTAGAGGAAATGGAGGGACCTTCATGGAGGAAGAGACAGTAGTGGATGTAGAAAGGAAGCTGGTTGGTAGGACACCCTATCATTATCACTTGGATGATAGTGTCAATACCTTGCCTGCAGATTCGGGATTCGGAGCCGTGGGAGCCAAAATGGACCCAATAACCGGAGCCTTGATGTATGATAAATATGAGGACTGGATCACCAAAGAAACGACATTTCAAGAGGAGATCAAACAGTCCAATATTCGCTTTTCCGATGAATCCAGTGCCATGATCCACTTCCATGAGAAGGAGAAGGTCCTGCTTGATATCGATGGACTGGTCAAGGAGCATCTTACAAGAGGTAAGATGACAGTGGAGAACCGCTCCGATGACAACAGGATATGGGATATCGATGTCGGTCTTCATGAGGAGACCGGGATCGCTAAACTGGATTTCACTTCCCTTTCTGAACAGGAGATCGAACCCCAGAAGGCTGTTGGGAGAGAGTATGCCATCAACATCCCCGAACCATCCATAGCAGTTGAAGAGGTAATTTCCACTCATCCCGACCTTCCGGAATCAAGGGTTGTCCTGAGAGGCGAGAAAACCCATACAAGCCTCCAGCTTGGTTTGAAGAACCTTGCATTCATCCCATACAATGATCTGGTCATTAAAAAAGCGGTTCCAAATGAACTGAAGAACATTATGTTCCCGGGTGATCCATCAGAGGATGTTGCCATCGATGGTGGCAATCTGGTTTGGAGGATCCCAGCTCTGGAACCTGGCGAGATGAGGATCCTGAGATACGAGGGTGACCTTGACCCAAATGTTACCGACAAGATCCCCACGGGGGATGTGAAGGTTACTGCCAAGGGGAAGGATATCATCACCAATATCGTGGTGGATTCTTTCGAGGCCATGTGCAAGAACATGTATTTCATCGAGGCTGACGAAACAGAGGAACCTGGAGAATGGGTCTGCAGGTTCGTTGTCGAAAACACATCCCAGTTCGAGGTCGAGGTTCTCAGGGTTGAGGTCAAAGACCCAAAGACTGGCCGGGTCTATATCAATCTCGACACACCGGATGTATATATCACACCCAATGCCCGCTGGGAAACGGATGCATGGATGATCTCCCAGGATGAGAGGCCATCATTCATCAAGAACCTTGTACTGAACGTCATTCCCGGTCTCTCCAAGAAGACAGAATTCGAACTTTTAAAGGATGGAGGCAACTTCTATCCTGCCTCTCTATCTTTCAAGAAGACCTTTAATAAGAGGAAGGTTGAAGCAAAGAGGACAACTGATATTGTTGCTACCTTGACCGTTGAGAACACCGGATATGCCGATATTGAACAGGTTTTCATTCGGGATACCCTGCCAAGATACTTCCTGCCTCCAAATCAGGGATCAATTACCATTGAAAAAGCTGGCATGTCTTTGACCGATAATGTTGGGATCCACATTGAACCCGAGCAGGTTGGTCCCACCACAGAACAGATGTTCTTCATCAGGATCGACGACCTCTCCAAGTTCGGAGGACCGCTCAAAGGCGGTGAAAGGATCATGATCAAGTACGTTGCATCTGTCCACAGGCCTGATCCGGAGGAGAGGATCGAGGCTCCTGCAGAGGTTGATGCAAGAACCTTCCTTGCCGGACCTGTGATCAAAGGTGAGGATGTTGCCGGAGCCCCGGTTATCGATACCATGCAGGTTCTCAGGAAATTCTCAGTTGGTAAATCCATCGAACAGGGAGTAGCTCCGGGGGAATATCGGATCGAGCTGCTCTACCGAAATAGAGGGACCAATCCAGTTATTGACCTTGTTATGAAAGACCTGATCCCCGAGAACTTCAAAGGTGGAGGCTACACTATCCAACCGGATATAGATTCCACTCCTGAAGGCATCACCATTCTGGAATGGACCATCTCCAAGATAGATCCTGGACAGAGTGTGATAATCGCATATTCCCTCAAGGGAGAGGGTGAATACCACCCCACTGATGCACAGATCTTCTACAACGCTAACCAGTGAACAATGATCAATAGGACGATCTAAAATAGGTGAGCTTTGGCTCTCATCTTTTTCTGGGAGGTGGAGCCGTCTGTCCCGGTCTTCTCAAAGTAGGACCTCTTGGCGGGGGACGCGGTCCTCTCTTTGGAGGTTCATCCTCTTGAAGGTCAATATATTCCTTCTTTCTTGGAGAGGATGGCTTCTTCGGGGGTTTTCCATCCTCCATAAGCTCTTCCTCATCATCTTCCTTTCCCTTCTTGAAAGCACTGATGATGAAATGAATTCCGAAATCGACAACAAATGGGGAAGCTACGATCACTATCAAAGCAATCCACAGGTTCCTCTCGGAATTTGAATGGATATCCCTTTCACTTTCTCCATTGTTCTCCAACTTCAGTTTGATGATCCCGAACCAAGGAAGTTCTCCAACGGATTTTCCAATGATCCATTCCTGCTTGACCGGTTGGATCCAGGCAGGTTCTGATCCTCCGAAGGAAGATACCTGGTCTACATGATCGTTATCGTCGCCTTTGGTCAGGAACCCTGAATGTGGTTCCATGTCAAGGGATTTGAACCTGTTGAGAATGGAACGGACATCGATGGTCTCATCTCTACTTGTTGGTCTCTTTGGCCATTCATATTTCTCGATACTGAAAGTAGACATGACATTCCTTAGACCCATGGATGGGATATTGAATCCGCCTCCGTCCCTGGTTTCATTGTTGTATGTGGTGGAGTTGAACTCCAACCATACAACCGAACGGTGTATGATCGCTGTTCTTGATTCGTTCCCATTGGGACGGAATATTATCACGTCCCCGTATGAACTGTATGTACGATGATCCCTCTCCACACCCTCAACATAGGTTATCGGCGCTTCATCTTCTGCAAATCTCTTGACAAAGACCAGATCACCTGTGTCTATCACTCCGATGGAGGATTCTTCAACAGAATGCTGCATGGATCCCGATTGGACAACCACCAGAGGGGGCCAATTACCGGTATAGGTATACAACGCACCTATGATTATCAGGAGAACTATCATGGCGCCAATAAAATCGAATAAGAATGACTTTGATTCCTTCCAGACCCTGCGTTTGAAAGGCTCCTTTTTCTCTTCCTCAGGTTCCTCGATCTCCTTCTGATCCCGACGGGTAGATGGTTCGGACCTTCTGGTCCTTCTTACCGGTTCCCTCCCCCTGATCCTGGGTCCAGGAAACCTCTCATTTTGGGTGCTGGCCATGATCGGCACCGGTTTCGGTGAGGTGTAAGGTCCCCATGATAATAAGCTTTATCCGTACTGTAATTCACATGTCACGGGCATTGGCTGGATAATTTTTTAACCATGTCATACCCTATAGAATCAATGGAATCTCTCCTTGTCTGCGGCAATTTGAACATAGATACAATACTGTCCGTAGATTATCTTCCAGAGGAAGGTCAATCGACACCAGTGAGAAGTGTAAAGAAAGAATTTGGTGGGTGTGGGGGAAATATCTCCATAGCTGCAGCGATGCTGGATGTTCCTGTTATCCTCTCATCTGTGGTGGGGAGTGATTTCAATAGTGATTATCTTGGGTCATTGAAGGAGCATAATATCGACCTTGAACATTTGAAAACAGTTGACGACCTACCTTCACCTTTCTGTACTGTATTGTCGGCACCGGATGGCAAACAGGCGTATGCATTCATGGAGGGAGCCATGTCCAAACAAGTTGACCAGGGCCCCCCTCTTCCATTGAAAGACCCTGCAGGATTTTGCCACATTGCAACTTCACATCCTGATTTCTGCATCAATACCTCCAGAGCCATGTCAGAAAATGGGATCTCTACTGCCTTCGATCCCGGGCAGGAGATCTATTTCAGATGGAAGGGCCCAGAGGTCAGATCTGTGCTTCAGAACTGTGAACGTTTCTTTGGAAATCTTGGAGAGTGGGAGTACCTGCTTGATATTCTGGACCTGGAGTGGGAGGATAGAATGATCGAGAAGATCGTATATCCTTGGAATGATAAGGTCTTCGATCTGATCGATGAAGCAGTAGTCACTCTTGGCCACAGAGGTTCGATGATGATCAGAAGGAATGAGGTCATCCACCAACCTGGGATGGATGTAAGTGATTTCGTCGATGCAACGGGGGCAGGAGATGCCTTCCGAGGAGGTTTCTACGCTGCCCTTTTACGTGGTTTAAGACCGGAGCATGCTCTTGTTTTTGGTAATGGAATGGGAGCGTTGTCATTGACCAGTTCCGGGCCCCAGGGGTATGAGGCCAATTGGGAGATGCTTGAGGATCTGACCGATCAATAAAAAACGTCCAACAGATTATTAATACGTTGAAGTTCATTTTTCAATGAGGGGGAGAATGAATAGATACTCTGTTGTCTGTATTGTGCTCGGTTTTGGATTGATCCTGTCATCATGTTCCATTTTCATGTTACCTTCAATTGCGGCAGAGGACACTCGTGCTGGAAACACTGCTCCTGAGCTGATCCGATCCATACCTGATGTCGTTGCCTTTGAAGATACGATCCTGACCAGTAGCTTTGATCTTAGGGACCATTTCACTGATGATATTACCAATTCTAGTAACCTTCAATATGATATTGAGCTTCGGGGGGAGAACTCGAGTAAGATCTCTGCAATGATCACTTCTTATCGGATCACAATTGATCCGACCATCACCCCGAATTTTCATACAGATGGATCCACAGTGAGTATTGAGGGAAGGATAACCGTCATAGATTCTGGTGATATCATTGGTTCGGATCCTATGACCAACAGATCGAATTGGTTCACCATCGATATCGTTCAAATCAACGACCTGCCTGAGTGGACAGGGAAATCTCTTGATGATCTATGGGTCTGGGAAGGATCTACAATGAATGTCACCGATCTGGACGATCATGACCTTTTCAATGATGTCGATGGAGATCTCCTTAGTTATTTTCTCATGGCAGATCTGTCGTTCGATGACTATGATGAGAGTGCAGAATTCCAGATCAAGTGGAGTGGGCTGACAAATCAACTAAAAGTGATCCAGAACCAGAACACAAACTTCACAGGAGAGGTTCCCATAAGACTCTATTGCTTTGATGGCATGGATGTAAATCTCATGAGGGACCCATATCTCGATCTCATCATTGAGGTAAAGAATGTAAACGATCCTCCGGTCAGGACGTCCAGAGATCCTGGTCCATTCCATGTTTTTGAAGGAGAGGGGACCACATTTTTCAATATGAGTGGTTTTGACGCATTCATAGATGGCGATAATGACACTCTGAAATATCATGTAGTTCCAGATCTGGACTTTCCAGAATATGACGAAAGTGTTGAATTCCGATCCATTTGGAGGAGTGCTACCAACGAGTTAGAGATCAAAACGAACATCAGTTCGGATTGGACCGGGGATATTCCAGTTAGAATTTATTGCACCGACCAAGAGGAATTCAATCTGAACAGGGACCCATATGTCGAATTTGATGTTGTTGTATTGAATGTCAATGACCCCCCTGTCTGGAAGAAAATATCAGGGATCTCGGTAATTGAAGACATGGCAACGATAGGGTTCATAGACTTGACGGAATATGTGATCGACGTTGACTCTTCACCAGTAGGGATGGAGTACCATCTCCATGAATATACGAACCTGTCCTACATCTCAATTTATCAAGAAACTGAAGATCCAAACATCCTCTCATTCAAACCCATCGAAGAAAATTGGTTTGGTACATCTACCGTGAACATATCTGTAAAAGACGGTGATATGATAGTGAATTCAAGCTTCGATCTTATTGTAGAACCGCAGAACGATCTCCCATTTATCAAGATCACGTCACCTCAAGAGAACGATCGGATCGAAGAAGATGTTTTCAGTGTAAATGGTGAAGCTTTTGATGCTGAAGGAATAGATAGGATAGAGGTCTACTTCAATGATGAGTGGATAATAGCAAGTGGAGGAGCGCAATGGGGTGTAACATTGTATAGAGGTGTTGTTGCTGAGATCATGGAAAATGTTCCAATACAGGTCCGGGTGATCGATACCGATCTCACGTATGCATATGATCAAGTTAATATCACGCTCGTGCCTCTTCTAATTGATCCCATAGATAGAGATGGAGATGGGGTACCAGACTTTGAAGACGCTTTCCCTGACGATAAGTCTGCATCAGTTGATAATGATCTTGATGGGTACCCTGACAGCTGGAATCCGGGGATGGGCCAAACCGACTCGAATTCCGGTTTAATATTGGATGCTTTTCCATCTGATCAGGAAGAGTGGTCAGATCGGGACAATGATGGTTACGGGGACAATGGAGATGAATTTCCAGATAACAGCACCGAATGGTCCGATCAGGACAATGATGGAGTAGGAGACAATACTGATGCTTTCCCAATGGATCCGGATGAGAACGTGGATGTGGATGGTGATGGGATAGGTGACAATGAGGATGAATTCCCGACGGATCCTGCAGCAAGTGTTGATGAGGACGACGATGGATATCCGGATCAATGGAATAGTGGAATGACAAGGGAAGATTCTACAACCGATCTGTTGATAGATCATTATCCTGAGGATCCGATGAAATGGGAGAAAGAGGGTTTCTTCGAGAAGACGTCCACACCCTTGCTTATTCTTCTCATCATAATTCCTATCCTTTTCATAGGGGCGATAATTTCCTCTTTCCAGTACTTCAAGAACCGATCAAAAGAAAATCAGGTGGTCCCGATAATGGGGAGTGAGGATCAAGAGATATTTGAGATCGAAGAATAAAAAGATCCCGCTCAGCTCGCCCATCATTCATCACGATCAGCTATGTCTCTTTCATCACTGCGGGGTGTCCCTATCTGAATTTTGGTATATAATCCCTTTATCATGAAAATGGAACTTCTCATGTAGACGATGAATCGAAAACTATTATATCGTTCCATCTTTTAAGTGGACTTGTGAATCGGGTTCTTGAATACATTAAGGATCGGCTCCAGAACGGGCCAATACATGTTACTCTGATAGATCCGGATAAACAAGAGCCTGAAACAGCGGT
>JAUVBH010000183.1 GCA_030591285.1 Thermoplasmatota archaeon | reverse complement strand
GGGTCGTTGGCATCCTTCTTCTGATGATGATACTTTTCATCATCAAGGGTATTGTAAAACGAAAGAAAGATAAGGATGAAGCCAGTGAGCCATCGGAAGATGGCGAAAAGGACCCTGATGAACCACCTGTGACAACCACGAAAGATGAAAATGGAAATGAGGTCCTCAACTGGTGACGAACTTCGTTATGGAAATCTGCAGATATGCCTGGCCCAAACCAGGCAATCGGAAACGTTTAAATAATGGAGCGATTATCAGCCCTTCCACGTCCCCTTACTAGGTAAGGAGATGACAGTATCCAGATGTTCGGAGGCCAAAGATGACCACCGCTTATGACGTACCGGCTGAGCTCCTGATAAGGAAGACTGCAGACAAGCTTATGAAGCTCGAGAGCTGCCAAGCTCCAGAGTGGGCACCATTCGTGAAAACAGGTATCCACAAGGAGAAAGCTCCGTTGGAAAAGGATTGGTGGCACATCAGGGAAGCAGCCATACTGAGGAAGGTCTACATGACCGGTCCAATTGGAACCATGCATCTCAGAGCTCACTTCTGTGGCCCGAAGGACAGAGGCTCCAAACCATCAAGGGTAAGATATGGAGCCGGTTCCATTATCAGGAACGCACTACAGCAGCTGGAAAAGGCAGAACTGGTTCAGAATGTCAAGGGAAAGGGCCGCAGGGTCACTCCCAAGGGCAAGAGCCTGATCGACAACATATCAAGGGAAGTTCTTCAGGATATCATCAAGGAGAACCCCGAACTGGGAAAGTACTGAGATCAATTGGAGTTGAACTATCATGCTAGAAGAGGATCCAGAATTGGAAGCTCTCAGGCAGAAGAGAATGGCTCAGCTTCAAATGCAGGAACAGAACCAGAAAGCTGTAGGCGATGAGAAGGAAAGGATCGAAGCCCAGAAGAAAGCGATACTGAGAAAAGTGCTGACGGTGGAGGCGAAGGAGAGAATTGGGAGATTGAAGCTGGGATACCCCGACATGGCAGCTGCCATCGAGAACCAGTTGATAATGCTCCACCAGTCCGGAAAACTTCCGGGCCCCGTCGACGATGAAACGCTCAAACGCCTGTTAAGTCAGGTTCAACCCAAAAAAAGGGAAATAAACATAGTAAGGAAGTAAGACCATGACCAGCCGAAAACCCTTTGGAATGAAAAAAAGGCTAATCAAGGCCACAAACCGCAACCGCAGGGTACCTGCGTGGGTCATGCAGAGGACCGCAAGAAGGTTCACGACCCACCCCAAAAGGCACACCTGGCGCAGGAGCAGACTTCAGAGATAATATTAGGAAAGTGGACCCATGGCTGAGGATATGGAAGAAAGGATCATGACCGTTCCCTTGAGGAAGGTCGTGGATGCTCCCAGAACAAAAAGGGCGCCTATTGCTATCAAGCTTATCAGAAAACATGTGGCACGCCACATGAAGATCGAAGAAGAAAATGTCTGGCTGGATACACCGATCAACGAGGCTATCTGGATGAGAGGCATCCAGAGACCCCCGAACAAGATCAAAGTCAAGGCCACCAAGTTCAAGGACCAGGAACTGGTCGAGGTCACCCTCCCCGAGGAGTGATCTAAGTTAGGGCGTGTGCCCATGGCCATCAACATCACAGACATTAACGGCAATACCTACATTGGTGTATTCTGCCGTCAGGTTGGGAGAATTACTCTCTGTCCAATGGATACTCCAGAGGAATTCATCGACCTTGTGGATAAAGTTCTTGGTTTGAAGGTCGTAAGAACAGCTTCAGGCAATACAAATCTCCATGGTTCACTCATCGCTGCAAATTCGAAAGGATTGATATCTCCCTATTTCTATGCCACGGAAGATATCGAAAAAGACCTCAAGGACGCACAGATAGATGGTGAAGATCAAAACATAGCTGTTGAGATCTCACAGGACCCGCATACGGCATGGGGTAACAATGTGCTTCTTTCTGAAAAGGTCGCCCTGGTCAATCCAGACATGGAGACACGAAGTTTGAAGCTTATAGAAGAGACCTTTCAGGTGGAAGCCGTGAAAGGTACCATTGCCGGGATCAAGACCATAGGGTCCATCGCTGTTCTCAATAACAGAGGGATGGTCGTCCACCCGAAAGCATCCGAGGATGATCTGGAGATGCTAAAGATCCTTTTCAAGGTGGAACCAAATATCTCCACTGCGAACTTTGGTTCTCCATATCTTGGTGCATCAATGATCGCCAATGACAAGGGAGCCCTTGTAGGGTCGAGAAGCTCCGGTGTAGAATTGAATAGAATAGAGAATTCACTGGACATCATAGATTGATATCTTTGGTCCTTTCTTGTTGTTATCTTTCCTTAATAGACGAAGGGTGATGCCTTTGATCGGTTTTTGTATATTTTGTTTAATTCTGTATTTGTCTTTTTCTTCAAAGACAAGGCTTGATGCTTTTGATCGAGCCTTGAGAAGTTATTTCCCGTATCTACGCTGTCTCAATTGATATGAGCGGACAGCTTTAAGGAATTCAGAGAATGTCAATCCCGGCCAGTATATATCAGTGAAATAGAGCTCTGAGTAGGCCAACTGCCAAAGGAGGAAGTTGGATATCCTTACCTCCCCCGATGTTCTCAGCACAAGATCTGGATCTGGAAAGTCAGCTGTATACAGATAGTTTGAAACTAGTTCCTCGCTGATATCATCTTCATCGAGTTTCCCTTCCTTTGCATCATGGACGATCGACTGGATGGCGCTAATCAGCTCTTCTCTTCCACCGTATGCTACTGCGAGATTGAAGTAATAATCAGAATACTTCTTGGAGGTTTCCTCTGCTTCTCTTATAGCCTCCTGGACCCTCTCTGGAAGTAGCTCCTTTTGACCTAGAACTGTAACTCTGATCTTGTTCTTATGCACCCGGTCATCCCTGGCGATCTTGAGGAAATTCTCCTCGAACAGTGTCATCAGGGATTCAACCTCTTTTTTGGACCTTTTGAAGTTCTCAGTGGAAAAAGCGTAGACAGTAAGCACATGTATCCCAAGGTCGACACACCACTCCAGAACATCCTCAAGCTTGTCGCGACCTGCAAGATGTCCTTCAAGGGGCATTCTTCCTTCCAGTGAAGCAAACCTTCTGTTACCGTCCATTATTATTGCAACATGTCCCGGTACAGGATTCTGGAGGACCAAGGCTTTCAACCTCTCCTCCCTGGCCTTGATAAGTCCCTTGGAAATGGAACTGGAATAATCTGTGATCCTGAAACCCCCGGCCCTACGTCTAACTATCGACCTCTGACAAATCGCTTCCTTTTTCAAATACTTTTGGTAGTCTTCTTCTTCCAAGGCGATATTTTAATCATCAAGAGATACTTCCTGATGTGAAATGCCTCCATATCTCAAAGATGACAAGGTCATTGTTTCCGATAAGAAACTGGCCTCCACGATGTACAATAAGGGTTGCTTTGGAAACCCTGTATCCGGAGGAGGTTCCGAACTCTCATTGATCGAAGCAGCATATCTGCTCGAGCACGAGAGAATGGAGGTTAAAAGAAGTAGAAAGGGCAGGAATGCTGAGCTTGCATTTGTCCTCAAACGTGGGGTATCAAAGGATCCAAGGTTCATGGAGAACTATCTGGTGTTCAGGGATATCCGCAACAGAGGTCTTGTCGTCCAGGGCTCCGAGAAGAACTGCTTCGTAACCTACCCCAGAGGAAAACGACCGGGGAACGGTAAAGCAGATGCATGGATATCGGTCCAGAGAGAGGACGATATATGCACATCAAAAGACCTGTGGCTTGAAGCGAAAAAAAGGTCCAATATGCGAATGAACAGCATTGTGGCTGTTGTCGATAGCGACTGGGATATCACCTATTATCTTGTCAAGAATGCTATTGAGGAGAAGGATGAAAAGAGTTTCAAGGTTCCATCTATCAGCGAAACTGTCGAGAAACTTGATCTTCCCCATGGTGGAGCTTTGATGCATAGTGGTCCGGTATCCAAGATCAGGTCCGAAGATTTCATCGGAACAGACCTTGATGGGAACACGCTGGTGTCTCCCGAAGAGGACTTGTATCTGAATGGAAAGATAAATGACGAAAGTGAACCAAAGTTGAAGGTTTATATGGACCTCAAGGACAGGGGTTGGTTCGTCAGGACCGGCTTCAAGTATGGTGCTCACTTCAGGGTCTATACTGATAGGTCCTTGGAGGAGCATTCAAAGTTCCTTGTTCATCAGATCGATGAAAAGAAGAAGTTCACCTGGGAAGAACTATCAAGACCTCTTAGACTGAGCCATTCGGTCAGGAAACGTTTCCTTTTCGCTTTCTTCCCATCAGGTTTGTCAGAGCCTCATTATACTGGATCTGGACCGGTGTATCTTGAAATGGAATGGGTCAGGCTTTGATGAAGACCTTGGTCAAGAGTTATGATGGGACAAATTTGACGTAGTCAAGTTC
>JAUVBH010000081.1 GCA_030591285.1 Thermoplasmatota archaeon | reverse complement strand
GGAAGGCCGAACTTTCTTTCTTGTATGATCTCTGGAGGGGGTTTTTTGGAAATTATGTGATTTCCTCTTGTTCCCCCCACCATGGTGTTTATGGATCCGATCATGAGAATGCGGTCGGTTTGGGACCGGTGCATCGTAGTTGAAACCTTCCATGGTCCTCTGCTCGATCCTGGACCCGATCATTTTCTCGATGGTCTTCACCATGACACGATCATCTCTGGTTGTAAGAGTGAATGCATCTCCAGATCTGTCAACTCTGCCGGTCCTGCCAATTCGATGGGTGTAAGCATCCACCGTATCTGGCATATCGAAGTTGATAACATGGGAGATCGTTGAGACATCTATCCCTCTTGCGGCGATATCTGTTGCAACAAGGATCTGGTATTTTCCACTCCTGAACCCATCAAGGGCTTCCTGTCTTCTATTCTGGGATAGATTTCCCTGGAGAGATACAGCTTTGAAGCCGACATCATTGAGCTGTTTGTCAAGTCTCCTTGCCCTGTGTTTGGTTCTGGTGAAGACAATAACAGATCTTGCATCGGTCTTCTTGAGAAGCTCGATAAGGAGCTTGCCCTTCAGATGCTGGTTAACTGGATAAAGGGCATGGGATACTGTCTCTATTGGAGCGCTATGACCGATATCGATGCTGACAGGACGATACATGAAATCGGTTGCCAGACGTCTTATGTCCTGGGTCAAGGTTGCTGAAAAGAGTAGGGTCTGTCTTTTTCTTGGCAGTCCCTGGATTATTAGCCGGATATCTTTCAAGAAACCCATATCGAGCATTCTATCTGCTTCATCCAGGATCAGAGTGTCGATCCTTGAAAGATCGATCGTTCCGTTCCTCATATGATCAAGAAGTCTTCCCGGGCACGCGACAACGATGTCAGGTTTGCTCCTCAGTTTTGTTTTCTGGGGCCCCATACTAACTCCTCCGTAAACTGTTACGGATCGGATGGAGGTTCCCTTTCCAAGTTCTTCGAATGATACATGTATCTGCTCTGCAAGCTCCCTGGTTGGGGCGATCACAAGAGCTTTGATGGATCCCCTGGGGATCTTCATTAGACGATGAAGTATAGGAAGTGCAAATGCTGCGGTCTTTCCAGTTCCTGTCTGGGCCTGACCAAGGATGTCCTTTCCCTGCATAATTTCAGGGATCGAACGAGATTGTATAGGAGTGGTTTCGGAGTAGCCCATCTTCTTGACCTGGGTCAGTAGACGAGGGTCCAAATTCAATTCTTCAAATTTCATTTTATGTTCACCATTTTGTGGTTGGACCGACCCAGAAAGGATGTAGTATCTATAGTTGGGGGTGGATTTTACCTGATTTTGGTGATTTTTCTGTATTTGTTAATACTGTAACATCTTGAATTCAATGACGCTACAGTATTGTTAATCTGCCATTTATTTCAAAGTTTGGCCTTTTGAATTTCTTTGAAATGTATGAGATGGTTTTGATATCATAGAAGAAAACGTGGGTCTCATCGTTCTTGTAGTGCCATTTTGAAAAATCGATATTTTCATGATATAATTCGGTTAGACAGAATATTTTTCCCTTTGGTTTCAACATAGGAAACAATGTTTCGAATTCTTTTTTTGGAGAATTGAAATGCTCCATAACTTCTGAAAGAATTATGTAATCGTAATCTCTTCGGAACACGGTCTTCTCATCATAAAACAAAGGATCATACAGATCGATATCATATCCTTCCTTCTCCAGCAGATATGAGACGACAGGACCTTCTCCACACCCATAATCCAATCCTTGATGCTCTTTTGAACAATTGTTCATGATAGCATCAACAAGAGGCTGGACGAATTTTTGATATCGGGGATCCTCCACATTGTTGTTATGCTTCTCATATCTCTTTTTCTCTTCATCTTTGGAAAGATGATATTGTGGGAGTAAAAAGATACCTTTGCATGTATCGCATCTCTCGTATTCCCCTAATGAGCCTTTGTGAAATGGAAATGAAGTTGAGTTGCAGAGAGGGCAGTTCATCATTGGTCCCTATGCTTATTTGCAGATAAATGTTTTCGACAGGATCTCTGTTTCCTAGAATAATAGGTCCGAATCCACCATCAATTCATATATGAACTTGACAAATGGTCTCAGATCCCCATCGACCTGGGCTTTTTCCAAACACTCATAATATCGAAGTTTCTGTCTATTTGGAATGTTCACCATGGGGAATCCATTCTTGTGAAGAATGAAATTCATCAGTAACCTCCCTACCCTTCCGTTCCCATCTACAAATGGATGTATTGTCTCGAATCCCGTATGAAAATATGATGCAACAAGGAGTGGATGCAGTTTGTCCTTATTGCTGGTATACCAGCGGAACAGATCCCTCATATCATCTGGAACATGCTCAGGTGGAGGGGGCATCCATTCAACCCCCCGGATGTAAACCTGTACGCTGCGATATTTTCCCATCTGTTCCCGCAGGTCATTAGAAAGAGTGTTCTTCACGACCATTTCATGAAGCTTCAGAACAAGATCCCTGGAAACATCTTTACTGTAAGAGAGAATGAGATCGAATGCTTCTCTGTGGTTCATGACCTCGTTTATCTCCCTGAGGTCTTTTGCAGAGGGTGAAAGATTTTCAAATAGCAGGCTGGATGTCTCCTGCAGTGTAAGTGTATTTCCTTCTATTGCAGTGGAATCGTGTGTGAACCTTGAAACGAATGCTTCATATCTATTTTCAAGGGATTCTTCTGGGATCTTCTGATATCGATCCTTCAGTTTTTCAAGTTCTATGATCTCATTATCTTGAAGCAACCTTGTTAGGATGTTTAGTTCTCTGTCAGCTTCCATTTCAGCTTTTTTCAACTGTTTTTCATCCAGGTCCTTCCCAAGGTATATTCTCTTTTTCTTCACCTGGTCATCTTCTCGAACCGATCTGGCTCGATAGAAATAAGTTGAGTTACCTTTTCTTTTCTTCTCAGTATAGCTCACATCAACTTATACGTCTACAATAGATATATAATTTGTTGTGATGTAGACGTACCAATATTCTCATACTGAAGGATCTTCCACTTTCCCCATGAACAATATTTGTCCTGTTGCTTTGTGTTCAATGAAGAAGATGAATGGATGGTCAGCTCTGAAAGTGACTGGTTCCGGTTCATCATCATCCACTGAACCCAAAGTCATTACCACTGCTGTTGCAGCTGCTGCTTCCGTCCCTTCCTCGTTCACTTCCACGAAGGATTGATGGATCACACTGCTGATGAATAGACCTCTTTGTCCATCTTCCTTGATACCACTGAAATCAGCTTCACCTGGATCGAATGCTTTGGGCATCCCCATATTGATCAGATGTTCGTTGAGACCATATTTCAGCTCGAACTTGAACTTTGGAAGATATGCGTTGACATATTCTCCATACATGTCGGATTTCAGATCGTCCACGTATTTACGGCTTAGGTCGGATTCCAGTTTGGAGATATCATTCTCCTTGGGAAGGAGGATGTACATCGACAGTTCCTCATCCTTGTATGGAAGCTGGAGCATCTGTACATCATCGTTTTCGGCATAGTTCAGATCGATCTCATCATCACATATGTTCATGGTTTGTACAGCTGTATTGGTTCCATCCGAAAGTTCGAAGGATCGATCATCGGTGGCTTCCTCATCGAACTGCCACTTCCAGTCGGCCTTGAAATAGATAGCGTTGGTCAAGATCATATAGGTCATGATATCGATCAACCCTTCAGGGATCAGGTCCTGGATCCGATCATTGGTCTGGTCCTCCACCCAATCATTGATAATTTCCCTTGAACCGGAGGGATCGCCTCCGAAATCCAGTTCCTGACCTCCGGCCAGATAGTCATTTTCAATGGCACCCTGATAATCATCGTTGAGATCCTCTCCCTGTTTTAACCAATAAGCGTTGGCAGTGCTGAGCTGGTAGTTCGAACTATCAGGATTGAGGCTCGATTGGAGAGCTCTCACCATTCCTCTTCTCTCTTCATCATCCTCTGGAAGTTCAATGACCATTTGCATCTCTGTGGCCGTTTCTCCCCTAGCTCCTTCATATGCCATGCCAAGAGCTATCGTAATGGAATACGGTGAAAAGAATATGTTCTCATCTCCATCAATGAACTCTCTGTACATATCAAAAGAGAACTCGTTGGACGAGTTCACCAGGTCGTTCATCGCAGCATACTGGGTTTCATAACCAGGTGGATCCCTCTCGGGTGTTTCTTCCACGCATCCTGCGATGAATGCGATGGATACCATCAATGCAACAATAAGGGCCCCTTGTATCTTCATAGTTGCCTCTCCCGGGATGGATGTGTTTTAGCGGATATAAATAGACTGGAACAAAAATTGACACCCGAATCAATATTCATTTCTTCTTATACACTTTCTTCCGGTGCCCTACCCTCAATACCAGGATACCTTCGTCCAATCGGGCGAAGATCACCCTGTAGCTACCTACCCTGTACTTGAAAAGACCTTTGAAATTACCTTCCAGAGGTATCCCTTTAGTTGTATCTATTGCAAGTTCTTTTTCGATCGAATCAAGGATCCTTTTTGCTGTGGGTCTATCAATATTCTTGAGGTCGTTGAATACAGATGATTTGTACTGGACCTTACAGACCAAGTGCATCCCTCAGATCCTTGCCATCAATGATCTCATCGTTCTTGTCGTTCCATCTCTCCATCGCAATGAGGTAATCCTTGTATTCCTCCAGATATTCTTCAAGTGCCTTTTTCAGAATATAAGTTTTGGACCTATCAAGTACATTGGATAATTTATTGAGATCATGAGATAATTCATCTGGGAGTCTCATTGTTACGGTCTCTGACATTGTACCACGTGGTAACATTGTAATACATGTATTTCAATGTATGCCGACAATATTGAACCAATAGAAATCAATAAACAATCCCCAGAACAATGTGTAATATGCATTAAAGGGGGTAGTGACCATGAAAGTAAGAGGAATCGTGGTAGTACATTTACAAGCATTCATAAAGGACACGTTTGGGGAGGAACGGTATAAAGAATGGTTGGATTCTCTCGGGAAAGGGGCCCGTGAGATATACAGTAATGTCATACTGGTGGATGACTGGTTCCCGATGAGAAAGGCTTTAGGGTACCCTTTGCAGAAGATGTGCGAAATGTTCTATGATGGAAATAACATTGGGGCCCGCTACAGCGGAAGATATGCAGCGATATATGTTCTTAAGAGCAAGTTCAAGCACTTGCTGGTGCATGACCCAACAGGTTTCGAGTTGGATAATTTCGAGAAATTATTCAAGGAAAGCTTTACATCAACCCATATTGAACTCATTGATCCTGAATCAGACAACCCTTCGATACGGATCCATCATTACCCGAATATGGATGAATATATCGAAAGCAGACTGGCCGGCTGGATAGAAAAAGGGTTGGAATTCAATTCCTGTTTCTATAACAGTGTTGAGGTCACAAGCTCATTGGCGAAGGGGGATCCTTTCACAGAGATCGTTGTACATCAGAATATTGTGAACGATAAGACCAAGTTCTGGTAACCAAATGTTGATGAATGTGGATAGAAGTGCAGATATGTCATTTCTCCAATTCAATAATTTAATATACGTTTATCATGAATACTTCGTATTATCAAACAGGGGGAGTGAGTATTAGAAAAATATTCATAGGCTTGGCTGTAGTTATACTGTTCGTCGCCGGAATCGCGATACCTGCTTCAGACGCAAAAACCTACCAGAGTGAGGCTGATGTTCCGACAAGTTTAACGGGACAATGGTACGGAACTTGGTACCATTATGGCTTAGGCTGGGGCTCAATTCTTGGCATGTACATGGATGAGGATTACGGTTATGCAATTGCTAACGTTCCCGAGGCCGGGCTCTTCCATCAACCGTTGCCAGCAGCTTTTAGTTGGCCAAATGTTGCGATCTACGCTGGAGATTATACATTCACAGGAACCTTTTCAGGAAATTCGATCTCTGGATGGATCTGGTATGGTACATCATTGGCTGGGGACTGGAAAGTATACATGGAAATTACAGACCTATCCGAACCTGATCCGGATACTGGAACTGTCTGTCCCAACCTACCACCCCTATATGTTACGGGCGATGGTGAAGAATGCGTCGAATTACTGCCATTCGATCCAGACTATGGGACGGGTTATATTGATTATCCGGTCAATGGTGAGACCTGGCCGAACCAGTACAGAAGCTATGCAAGACGTGATCTCATCCAGGTAGTGAAGTATGCGGCCGCAAAGGTTTCATGCAAGACCTCCGGCTGGGATTATTGGGATTACTCACCGATCGGTCTTATCGATATGAGTGAAGCCGATGGATCGATCCCCGGTACTTCTGTGGGTTACCCGGGTCATCCTCCAGGAACTCATGAAAACGGGAATGATATGGACCTTGCCTACTACCAATTGTATGTAGACGACAATCGTGGACGGGTCGTGGGTGAGCATCATGAAGGATACTACGATGCATATCATCTCACGGGGGAACCGCATGCTCTTGACCCATGGAGAACAGCATTGTTCATTGCATATCTCTCGGAGCACCATCATCTCCGTGTCATCGGTGTCGATGGACAGGTAGGACCGGTGATAGAGGATGCGTTGGACGATCTGGTCAGACTGGGATACATCGATCAGGAACTCAGGGATTCGATCCCGTTAATCTATGAGGTTACTGACCAGGGTTACGGCTGGTTCAGGTTCCATCATCATCACATGCATATCAGTATGGATCTCATTTATGATATAGTGTCTGAGGTGGACCTGAAACCGGATTCACTGAACCGTAAAAGTGGAGGGAAATATATCACGGGCTACATCGAGCTGGATGAGGGTTATGATGTGAACGATATTGATATCTCCACCCTTGAACTCATTGTCAATGGACACACGGTGGTGCCCGCTGATGAGGCCCATGTGCGGATCACTGATTACAATGATAATGACATTCCGGACCTGACAATAAAGTTCGATAGAAAGCTTGTTGCAGATGCGATCGGAATGGGAACAGTGGAAGTGGCAATTACCGGCTCCGTTGACGGAATGGTATTCCAAGACAGCGATACCATATCAGTGATCAAGTAAACTGGATTTGAACCTCCATGTGTGTTATGTCGGATAGTCGGTGGGATCCTGATATGACCAAGAAATCATGAGGATCAAAAGATTCCGGACAGGGGGATTTCTATAATCTGCCGTATTTCTTATGTGCTCTCTC
>JAUVBH010000102.1 GCA_030591285.1 Thermoplasmatota archaeon | reverse complement strand
TCTTTTTACTGAACCTTGCAGTAACAGCGAACTGCATTGAGGGTAGATCAACATAAGCGATATCCGCTTTGGCCTTCTCACCCTTCTCGAAACCCATGGTAAGGTGAAGAGGTGATGTTGAGATCGTGCTGGTTTTCGCTTTCTTCTGTCTCCATCTTCCATCCTTCCCGATAGTGAACCTGCCAGTTTCAACTTCTGCAAGCTCGGAAAGGGATCTCAATCTGCAGAACACATCTGATACCAGATCCCATTTTGTCATATATCTGAAGGGAGCTTCCTGATACTCCACCTTCAGATCATGGAACGCACTCTCGAAGCATTCCACGATCGGCGATGACCATGATTTCTGCATATTGTATCTAGGATAATTTCATTATATAATTCTTTTTATTTTGATGAAAATTGATATTCACTCTTTCTTTTATACCCCCCAATATCAATGGCCACAATACAGATTTGTCAGTTTCCGGGACATTGTAACCTGGAACCGGTTGGCAGGAAATTGAGTGAGTTCCCATAACGTATTTATTCCAAAAGCAATATGGCGGCTCCGGTGATGTCTCATGGTATTGGATAGTCTTGCAACATCGCTGAGGGGTACCCTCAAGAAGATCGCCAACGCCTCTAATATTGATAAGGACATCATCAAAGAGGTTGTTAGGGACATCCAGAGAGCTCTTCTTCAGGCTGATGTAAACGTAAAACTCGTTCTCCAGATCACTAAAGAGGTCGAGAGACGTTCACTGGAAGAGAGACCACCGGCTGGCATGAGCTCTCGAGAGCACGTTATAAGGATCATCTATGATGAACTTGTAAAGATCCTCGGTGAAGGAAGGGAAGTCACCCTCAAGAAACATGTCATCATGATGGTCGGCCTATATGGCCAGGGTAAGACCACAACCACCGCCAAACTAGCAAAATATTTCCAGAAGCGCGGACTCAAGGTGGGCCTCATTGCTGCTGATGTTCATAGACCGGCAGCATTCGATCAATTGAAACAGCTCGCTGAACAGATCAATGTTCCCATCTACGGAAATCCAAAGGCAAGCAATGGTGTCGCAGTCGTCAAGAATGGGATGAAACAGTTCACAGATACGGACATCATAATCATTGATACCGCAGGAAGACATGCTCTGGAAAACGATCTCATCCATGAGATGAAGAGGATCGCCAAGACCGCAAAACCTGATGAGAAGTTCCTCGTTATGGACGCTGCGGTTGGTCAGCAAGCTGGGCCGCAAGCCCAGGCATTCCATGATGCGATCCAGGTAACTGGAGTGATAATCACAAAACTTGACGGGACTGCCAAAGGTGGCGGGTCCCTTTCAGCAGTATCCATCACCAAAGCCCCTGTGACATTCATAGGAGTTGGAGAGCATATCGATGATCTCGAAAAGTTCGAACCTCCAAGGTTCATTTCAAGACTTCTTGGAATGGGAGACCTTCAGACACTTCTCGAGAAAGCTCAGGATTCCATGGACGGGGGAGATGCAGAGGCCGTAGCTCGAAAGATGATGAGCGGCAAGTTCACCCTCAACGATATGAGAGAACAGATGGATATGCTTGCAAAGATGGGGCCTCTTGACAAGCTCATGGGTCTGCTTCCGCAGGGATTTGGAGGCATGCCGAAGGGAGCAGGGATGGAACAACAGGATCCGCAGGAGACCCAGAGGAGATTGAAGAAGTTCAAGGTCATAATGGACTCAATGACCCAACACGAGCTGGAGAATCCCAAGGAGATAAAATCATCCAGGGTCAGAAGGATCGCGATGGGAGCCGGGGTCGATCAGAAAGAGGTCAGATCACTTCTCAAATACTACAACATGTCACAGAAAGCGGTCAAGGGCCTCACATCCAACCGAAGGATGAGGAAGAAGCTAATGAAACAGCTTCAGATGCCGGACATGCCAGATCTTGATATGTGAACTTTTTCAGAAGGGCAAGATCCATCCCAAACTGTTACTTGACTATATGTTCTAAATAGCAGTAAGTAGATGGACTGGCGGTGTGTGTTTAGGGTCCTCTTTGGTCAATATTGTTTTAGACCATATGCCGTGAAGAAGGTGATCTGGACCCAGGGCAGCCCTTCCCATTTCCCGGTGATACGCAATGCTAGGACTTACTATCGGAGCCTTGGTCATCCTTTTGGTCACTTTGGTATTTGGATTCTACATGGCTTGGACAATTGGTGCCAATGATGTCGCCAATTCAATGGGGACTGTTTTTGGTTCCAAGACCCTATCTCTCAAGAAGATAATTCTCATAGCTGTCGTCTTTGAATTCCTTGGAGCTTTCCTCGTAGGGGCCCATGTTACGAATACCTTAAAAGGTGGAATTGTAGAACCATCATATTTTCAGAATACGGATTATTTTCAGGGAGATACAGGCATTTACATCTTTGTTGCAGGAATGCTTGCCGTTCTCCTGGCAGCTTCCCTATGGGTTACTCTGGCAACCTACAAATCCCTTCCAATTTCTACCAGTCAATCCATCGTTGGAGCTGTGGCAGGATTTGGATTGATCGCTGTAATAATGGGAGATATTCCACTGGGTGCTATGAATGGAGGAACACTGATCAAGATCTCAGCAGGATGGATACTGTCCCCCGTACTTGGTGGGGTGATGGCCTTCATTATCTTCCTGATCATCAGAAAGACCATATTTGATGCCAGGGACCCGGAAAAGAGAGCATATCTGATGATCTCGATCTTCATCGGGATGGTATTCTTCATAATCATACTGGCTGGCACATCCGGGGGTCTGAAGAACCTCAGATCATCTCTGGAGATCATACTGCCAATGACCGTTGTCGATTTCGTACTTGCAGAATCCTGGGCCAGGGTCATTGTTGTTCTGATCGTATCAATGATCGCGGGTCTGATAGGTGGAAAAATTGTTAAAAGGTCTAAAAAGCTTGGGAAATTGGGAAGCATAGATCGGGTAGAATCAATGTTCGGTGGGCTGCTGATCCTCACCGCATGTTACGTCGCATTCGCACATGGTGCAAATGATGTGGCCAATGCAGTGGGACCCGTAGCTGCCATTGCCCAGATACTGTTCGACGGAGAGATCTCAAGCAAGGTCCAGGTACCAACCTGGGTACTGGTCCTCGGAGGAGCAGGCATTGTGGTTGGTGTATCTACCTGGGGCTACAAGGTCATGAACACCGTTGGGAAGAAGATAACCAAGATCACACCAACAAGAGGATTCTCAGCTTCCTTTGGAGCCGCAAGTTCTGTGATGTTATGCTCGGTCTTCGGAATTCCTGTTTCAACATCCCAGATCATAGTAGGAGCCGTCATAGGTGTTGGACTGGCCGGCGGCATTACAGCCATTGACCTCAGGGTGATCAGGAATATAGTAGTGTCTTGGGTTTTCACAATTCCAATAGCAGCTGTAACAACCGCTGTTATTTTCTTGATATTTAGAGCAATAGCCATTAATCTGATCTGAACCATGTATGATAGAGGATGTGAAAGGATGCAAAAAGATAGTATATTGGATAACATCCGGACCCCAATAGTCGACACGATCTACAGGAGTCCCTTCGAAGGATTGGTCACACATTCAAAGAAGATCGACGAATGTTTTCTCAATATCAAGAGTTGCATCTATTCATACCTTGAACGCGATTTCGAAAAGGCAGAAGAATATACAAAGCACATCAAACGGATCGAACACGAAGCAGACATGATCAAAGCGAATACACGGGCCCACATTCCAAAATCGATCTTTTTCGCAGTATCAAAAAGAGAATTCCTTCACCTGCTCCATGATTCGGATTCCATTCTGGATTATGCTGAGGATGTCGCAGTATTGTTGACAATGAAGCAGACCTGTGTCCCGGAGGAGGTGGCGGAGGGTATGAAAGACCTCATTGACAAGGTAATTCAGTGTGTGGGAGCATATCAAGAAGTGATGTCACACATAGAAAAACTTGTCAAGGTCAGTTTTGGTGGAAGGGAGAGGAATAAGGTCAAAGAGCTAATAAAAAAGATACATAAATACGAACATGAAGCTGATTCCATCGAGTTCAAGATCTCAAAATATCTTTTCAATATTGACAATGAGATACTTGATGCGGTTTCGGTCCTACATCTGCTCAAGGTCGTTGATCGTATGGGTGGGATCGCTGATAAGGCTCAAAATGCCGGTGAAAGAGTTAGAGCAATGCTGGCAAAGTAATAGCACAGATGTGATTATTATATAGAATATATAGAGCATATAGATGGCCATAGACTATGGTGGTCAAACTTAAGATGTACATGTAGATAGTATTGTGTGAAAAAGAAAGGGAGTGGCATGGTCCCTGTTAAAAATGCCAGTGGTATGGGAAATTCCACCGGATCAGCTCCCTACTGGAGTAGATTGAAGGCAAATCAATGGTTCAATCTGCTGCTCTTTTTCATTGCAATATATTTCTTCATCATTGGTATCAAGTTGATGGGAAGCGGTCTGAAGGGAACTGGATCAGATCTCTCAAAGAGCTTGATCAGAGAAACAACCCCATTTGTGGGGTTAGCTATTGGGGTGTTCGCGACAGCGGTGATCCAAAGCTCTTCAGCGACAACTTCCATGGTAGTCGCTTGGATCGCCTCTTCAGATACCCCCGAAGATATCTTTCCTTTTGCAATACCAATAATCATCGGAGCAAATATTGGTACCTCTGTTACCAATGTGCTTGTATCAATGGGCCACATCAGACATCCCCCCTCTTTCAGGAAAGCTTTTTCCGGAGCTCTGGTACATGATTTCTTCAATGTGATCTCAGCTTCCATCTTCTTCCCATTGGAGTGGCTCGTGAGGGAGCTCACAGGAAAAGGGATCCTTGAAAGGTTAGGATATGCAACCGCTCGACTTCTTGTTGGAACAAATGGATCTGAATTCAATGCAATGGAGAAGATACTCGATCCGGTCCTTCACCCGATGAAGGATACGATCGAGAATATAGGTTTCCAACCCGAGATCATGATGATCGTCGTTGGGTTGGTGATCCTGTTCATCGCTTTAACGATCATAACAAAATCTGCGAGAAGATCCATTGAGGGGAAGGTTCAGAAGGTAATTGACCGAGTACTTTTCAGAAGTGCTCCTACATCATTCGGGACCGGATTGGGATTGACGGCCTTTGTACAAAGTTCATCTGTCACTACCTCACTTGTTGTTCCTCTTGTCGGTGGGGGAATTCTCACAATTGAACAGATCTTCCCTTACACACTTGGAGCAAATATTGGGACCACTGTTACAGCGCTCCTTGCAGCATTGGCCAGTCAGGATGGGTCCACAGCAGCGACCTATGCTCTCGCAATAGCCTTGGTGCATCTATATTTCAACATCATGGGAATTGTATTCCTGTATCCATTGAGAAAAGTACCGATCTATCTTGCCAAGAAGGTTGCCAAATTCATTTCGACCAATCGAAAGATGGCGATCTTGTTCATAGTTGTGGTATTCTTTGCAATACCCGGGATCGTGATCTTGCTGGACAGCTTAGTATTTTAATAATATCGCGCATATATCAAATAAAAGGAGATCAGAGAGATGTTCAGGAACATTTGGGACGCATTGAAGAAGAATCCCTTGATCGACGAATCCTACATGATAATGGATCAACTCCACCATCAGACACAGGAGATGTTCCTCCTTTCAGTGAAGAACCTCATCGATCAAGATGGTGATCCGGAAGAGGTTATCAAGATGGACAAGGAAGTGAACAAGAATGTTCAACGTGTCCGAAGGAAAGTATTTGAATACTTCTCACTCAGCACCGTCCCCAATATTCACGGGGGACTTGTCCTGATATCACTGGTTATCGACTACGAAAGGATCGGGGATTACACGAAGGACCTAGTGAATATGAGAGAGGAGTATGATTTTAGGGAATCCTTCCACCCTGACGGCAGAGAAGAATTGCATAGGATGAAGGATCTGATAATCGAGATGTTTCCAGAAGCACATAGTTCCTTCATGTCTGCAGATGAAAAGTACCCCACCCCAGTGACAAAACTCGAAGTGAAATTAAAGGATCACTATGACAATCTTAGGGACCTTACCCTGAAAAAGAATATTCACCGGGATGAAGCCCTGGTCGAGATCATATCTGCCAGATTGATGAAAAGAATCGCTGGCCACCTGGATAACGTAGCTACCTCAGCTGCAAGACCGTTCCCGAAGCTTGGTTTCAAACCAGGTGCATCAAGTTGGGAAGATTAGATCAGACTCCCCATTTGCCCCATTCACGTTTTGC
>JAUVBH010000263.1 GCA_030591285.1 Thermoplasmatota archaeon | reverse complement strand
GGTGTTACCAATGCAGAATATACCCTTTCTCATTGCAACACCATTAGTTCCGATGTGTTAAAACGGAACTATGGCTCCTTTTCAGTTGATAAGTAAGTAACCCAAACGATCAGTTCGAACTCATTGGAATTATCTGTCCAAACGATGATGCCAGGACCATTTTTCATATTCTGGTCCCCTGCTTCTGTCAGTCTTACAACGACCTCGAAATCGGTAGTGTCGCCCACATCACCCATTCTGACAAAAACGTCCCCCTCCGAACCATGAGAGTTTGAACCAGTATCGCTCACAACCTGATCCCCATGCAACTCCAGTTCGAATGTATCGGGTTGGTTCTCTCTTCTGATCAGATCGGGTTCATCTGTCCAGAAGATCTGGGCGGAGATACTGTCTACCTTATTTCCTGCCTCAATGGTGTATGCGATCTCTTCTCCTTCTTGCAATTCATCGGACATTGAGTGTATCGAGACCCCTGGTTCGTCATCCAGCTCACTGAACATATCGAGTATGTCCTCCGGGTCAAATCTGCCAATATTTTCGAATGGATCATCGGTTGTAAAACCAATAAAAGCCCCGTATAGGATGCCGATCATAGCGATTGGTATCAATGATCTGTATAGATTAGGGCCGATGAATTTCAAATATCTTCCCAAAAGTCTGCCTGCACCGCTATTGGAGGTCTTGGGTTCTGTTCTCCATTTTTTGGATATCTCCCTTTCGGGGAGTGCTTTGTAGATCTTTCGATAGCAGTAGAAAAAGGTGATGTAAACCCCAAGAAGTAGTGGAAGATAGACTACCAAGGTTAGGATATATCCTACCGTTGCATTCTCGATCGAGTACAATGCAAGTTGATGAAGAGGAGCCATCCCCGAAACATAGACAATTGCAACAATGGTGAGGGTCTTCTTTTCTTTACCACTTGCCAAAGGGAGGAGAGGAAATGCAATTGTAATCGCAAATATCGAAACTAAAATAATCGTCATGAAAGCGTTGGACCCTGAAATGAAACCGTAGTTGACATTCCCCATCATCCAACCAAAATATAGCCCTCCCATGATCACCGGCCAGATGACATTCTGGATAAGGATGTAAACTCCAAACAGGACCATTGTGAATAAAAGGAATTTCTGATACCCACTTGAGAAGGGGTTGCTGGCCTTGTACAATTTCACCCAGAATATATACAGAAGGATCGTAGAGGCTATCAATAATGCAAAATCAATTGCTCCCAATGCCATGAATGTAATGAACAATTGCATTGGAGCTACTTGATTTTCGAGCCATACCAATGATAGTCCTGTTTGAATAAAATACAACACAACACTGATGAGGCTGAGACCGACAGCGATCATCCCGAACTTCACGGCCTTTTTTATTTTGGTCTTATCTTCAATTGAAACTTGGTCACATTCGTTTTCCAAATCTCCTCCCCCAGACAGTATAGAGTATCCACTACTTTGAATAAAAGGCTTAGGGGCCGAAGCCCCTTTACTTGATCCAGTCAGGCGAATTTAACATCCAGATAATGCGTGGAGCAAGAAATACAAGGATCATATGCACGAACCAGCATTTCCAATGTCAGCTCAATTTCCTTTTCTGGTTTGCCTATAAGTGTGGGACCGATGGCTTCGAAATCCTTCTGGATATTGGCATGGTTCTGGTTTGTCGGGATAATGCAGTTGGCTTTGGTGCAATTGCCAAGCTCATCGATGATGTAATCATGGATCAATAGACCCCTGGGCACTTCAACAGCTCCCACACCATGACCAGCTCTGATCTCTACTTCATTGGTCTCGTTCTTCAGCCCATTTGAAAGGAGCTCGTCAATGATCTTGGTGGAATCAACAAGGCAGTCCACGATCTCAACAAGCTGTGCTACGCTGTTCATGTATGGGTTATGACAGACCGGTTCGAGTCCGAACATCTCAGAAACGCCCTTTGCCTCATCGGTCAGATGCTTGTAGTTGAGATTTAATCTTGCAAGGGCCCCTGTCATGTAGGAATCCCTGTTATGTTTGCAGTGTTTTGCTGTCGATTGCGGTACAACAAACTCATTGGTGAGGCTGAGGTAATCCTCTGCAGGCCACGTACCTCCATCGGTCGATGATATGTCTCCTTTGTAGTAGGCATAATGATCATCTGCTGTAAGTCCGAGGAATTCTGTCTCCCGATGGAAGTCTGGAAGTTTGTGAGCATTAGCCAATACAATTCCAGCTACCTCCTTGGTCACTTCCATGATATCGTCGATCTGCTTCCTGGTTGCAATAAGTTCTTTCTCGGTAGGAATGGCTGTAAATCCACCAACTTCGAGCGTGATCGGGTGAATGGTCCTTCCACACGTCAGGTCAGAGAGATAGTTGGCAAACTTATGCAGGCTCACTATCTTGATCACAGCATCCCTATGGGTCTTCACAAGAGGAACTACTGATGGTGCTCCAAGCAGATCAGGTGCTACGAGATAGCCAACATGAAGTGAATGGCTCTGGAGGACCTCACCGTGGAGGGCCAGCCTCCTGATGAGCTCGGTCTGTTCCGATGTCTGAACTCGCATAGCTGCCTCTGTCGCCCTAAGCGAAGCAATAGAATGACCGATGGAGCAAATACCGCATATTCGAGAAGTAATGTGGGAGAGCTGATGGTAGCTCTTTCCTCTTACAAATGCTTCAAAGAACCTCGGTGCCTCGTCGACTTCCCATAGAACGTTGGAAACCTCTCCGTTCTTTGTGTTGAAGTAGATATTTCCATGTCCTTCCACCCTGGTCAAGTGCTTGACCTTAATGTTCACATCCTCTACCATTCAGTAAACCCCCTTCTTGTAGTTGAACATATTAAAACGCTTCATCATCTCATCAAGCTGGATACCATACTTCCTGAGGACATCCTTTTGGGCCTCCATCTTTGGATCGTCCAGGAATCCCCGGCATCCCTCGCATCCGTCCTTGAACGAGGGACAGATCGCATTGCATCCTGCTCTTGTAACTGGTCCAAGGCAGAATTTCCCCAGTTCGAACACACAGATATTCTCGTTCTTCTTGCATTCCACACATACAGGATACTCGGGTAGTTTTGGGGTTCTTCCGATCGCTATCTGCGAAACGATCTTGGTGAACTCGTTGCGGTCGATGGGGCATCCCGGGATGTAGAAGTCAACATCCACGACCTCATTCACAGCCTT
>JAUVBH010000126.1 GCA_030591285.1 Thermoplasmatota archaeon | reverse complement strand
GTCAGGGGCCTGAGATCGGTTCTTATTAGGGGGTGGGGTGTGGTGGATATCTGGGCAGATCTACTGATCCTGGTGATCTTTGCAATAGTGTTCCTCGTGGGTGCGGTATTCTCTCTGAAGATCAGGAAGAAATGATGTTCTAGCATTGAAGGGCCAAATCATAAGTCCATGAAAACTCCCACAAATAGAGGTATTAACCCACAGGGTCTTCGTTCATATACGAAAGAGGGACCAAAACTTGGACCCTATTGCTATACCCAAGACCTCGATGACCTGAGGTGGTTCCTTCTTTCTCACCAGGCTCTAAGTCGAACCAATGCTCGTTGCTCCCCAGGTTATCTTTCTTTTGCTTTGATCCACATTCGATCATATGTGTACAACGTTCTAAACACGTTATCAGAAGTTGTATATACTCAATTTCAAGGTCTTTAATTCACGGAACGGAAAACCTGAAACTTTTTTCAAGACCACACATCCAAACCCCCCTTCCCAACCCCGGTCCGTCCGATGGGAGAGGATCCCGGAATCTTCCGAGATGAACTCTCCCATTACTCTTCGTTTTTTAAACTCACTTCTAAAAATTTATATATTGAACACTTGATAATTGTAACTGACGGGATGGGCTATACAAGATTTTATTCTTAATCACGCATTCAATCCTCTCTTCCTAACCCTGTCCCGTTTCGACAGGAATGCTGCCTCGTACGCGAGTGAGATGTGTTCCTGTCACTCCGATCTTATTGAAGCAGTGTAAACTCTATATTGTCTCAGGTCCATGGATATCGGGGATCCTATGACAGATTTCATCGAGGTCAGAACCACTACCAGCACCAGGGTAGACGCTGAATCCATAGCTGGTATCCTGGTGGATAGTAAACTTGCTCCCTGCGTCCAGATCATTGGACCCATGAGATCTATCTACCGATGGAAGGATGAGGTTGAACAGGAAGATGAATATCTTCTTCTGATCAAAACCAGGTCCGCCCTTTTTCCCGATGTGAGAATGACCATCGAAGAGAACCATCCATACGAGGTACCAGAGATCATCTCGATCCCTATTACCGGAACCAGTAGTCCATATCTCAACTGGATGGAAAGGAACACGGTCCCTTGATAATGTAAAACTGTACAAAACAGTTTATAACCAAAAAGCCCCTCGTTTTTTCGATACCATGAGGAGAGTACTTCCCACAATAGCAGGCCTGATGCTGTTGACCACAGCTGTTCTAATGTCATTCACAATGGGTGGAGAGAGTGCTTCTGCACCGGTTCCATTCCTGCCTGCAACGATCATCGTCGATCCAGATGGAAATGGGGACTACACCGGTATCCAGGCAGCCATAGATGCTGCAAATGATGGAGACACTATTCGAGTATGGAACGGGACCTATACATCCTCTATCAATGTTTATCTCTCGGTCAATATCGTTGGTAACGGGACAGATGGTTCAATAATGGATGGGCAGAACATACTGGATCATCAGCATTTGTACTATGTGACTGCAGACAACTGCAATATCAGCGGTTTTCAATTCAAAAGATCATCGATCCATCATGAATACGGAGGGGTCGGTCTTTATTCCCATGGGAATGTCATAAGTGATAACCTGTTCCAAGATAGCAACAATGGTATCTACATGGCAGGTGCAACCGGGAATCTGATCAATAATAACACTTTCAAAAGAAATGACAGAGGTATCAGAGCTGAGATAGGTTCGGATAACAATGAGTTCACTGGAAATATTTTCAAGGATAACATCAACTACGGTTTCTACCATGAAAGATCTGGTGGTTCAGCCATTCTCAATAACACATTCGATAGCAATAGAAGAAGTGTATTTCTGGGTCATTATGTCAATAATCTCACATTTCGGGGAAATCATTTCAATAACAGTTTGAACAGAAGTGCCATTGCTTTGACCTACGGTCTTCACAACAATATTGAGAATAATACATTCTCAGGAAATCAGATGGGTGTCATGATCGCCATGGAATCCCATGGGAACAGGATCAGATGGAACAATATCACGGAGAATATAGAGGGGATAAGGATCTACAAGATGTATGACCACTTGGGACCTTGCACCAACAATGTTGTGAATTACAATTGGATCCATAATAATACCCTCTTCGGCCTCAATGCTTCATGGACAGGTGGATGGAACACCAATGCTACCAATAACTGGTGGGGTAATTCGACAGGTCCATATCATCCAACATCCAATTCACCTGGTGGGGGTGATAATGTCTCCGATAATGTGACCTTCATTCCATGGCTTGGCGGGGAGCCGATCAATTATCCTCCGATCATCAATGACACCGGTCCTCTATTTACCCTGGAGGATGAGGAATTCTTCATTGTTTTCAATGGGACCGATCCTGAAGATGATGATCTTGTCTGGAACCTGACCACAGAAATCTCCTGGTTGATCTGGAATCCAGTTAATTTATCGATTATTGGAACCCCGATCAACAGTGATGTTGGAAATGGAGCCATCACCCTACGGGCCACGGACCCATTTTATGCCTTCAATGAAATTACGATCAACCTGTCTGTAATAAATGTGGCCCCGGTGATCCTGGGACATGACAAACCCTTTGCAGTTGAGGACCTCCTTTACCAGATAGACCTTACCTCAACCGATGATGATCAAGGGAATATCTCCTGGTCAATGAGGACCAATTCAACTTGGTTGAATATCGATCCCCAAGATGGGATGTTGAGTGGTATTCCAAGGAATGAGGACGTTGGTATCTTCTGGATAAATATTACCGTCAACGATGGAAACGAGGGATCAGGTCATAGGAACTTCACAGTCACCGTTAGGAACTCTAATGACCCTCCTATCCCATCAGGTCCCCTTTTGGATGTAGAGATGACCGAGGACATCTCCCATTCCATTAACCTCACAACCAGCTTCTTTGATCCTGATGGTGATGACCTCGAATTCGTTGCTTATCATCAGGGACACCTGACAGTGATGATCTACGATGATGGCACAATGGACCTTATCCCGGAGCAGGATTGGTCAGGATCAGAGAATTTCACTCTCTTTGCAAGGGATCCCTATTCTGAGGTTTCCCTGGAAGTGAATGTTACAGTTCATCCTGTTAACGATGCTCCCACCAATGCGAGGATCGCTCCACCGGAAGGTCCTTTTTTCGAGGGGATGAACTATACTATCTCAGGCTCTGCAAGGGATGTTGACATTCCATATGGAGATGTCCTCACCTTCACATGGAAATTGAATACAACCGGAGTGATCGGAGTCGGAAACGAAATAGTATTGAATTTGACAGTTGGGAATTATACCTTAGAACTCAACGTTACAGATCAAAATGGAACCTTTTCATGGTCGTTCATCGAATTACAGATCCTGGAGAACGTCGTTGTGAATGATACCGAACCGGATGACGATGATGAAGAACCGGTTCCAGATGACGACGATGTGGAACCTGTTGATGATGATGATACAGAGCCAGTTATCGATGATGACGATGAGGAACCACCAGATGATGATACAAAGAAAGATGAAAATGTGGACCCATTGATGGTTATTATTCCAGTAATAATGATATCTCTGGTCCTATTGCTCATGGTCCTGATAGGTTTCATTGTCCTGAGAAGATTACAAGACCAGGATGAGGAATGAGATCAATACTGTCGATAACCGGGATAGTTCTGGTTGCTTTGCGGAGTAGGCTGGTGTTAATAATTGAGATATTGAGCTGGACCGGGGTGGTTCCGATATCACTGACATCAATAGAAAGAAGACACCAAATGATATCAGGATGATCTTCAACAGGTCTTCATCGGCTCTGGATGGATATCTCAAGATTAAATGTTTACTTCGATATACCAAGCTCTTCCATTCTTTTTGGGATGTATTCCGAGAAACCATCCTTAAGGGTTCTTGGTGAGTACCCCAGTTCTTCCTTCGCCTTGGTGTTATCTCCCAGGTAGGTAACTCCTGCCACAACTCTCAATGTTTCCGGGTGAAAGTTACCTGATAGTGGGAATACAATATTTACAACTCCCATGACCTTGGACATGAATTTCAGGAAACCGATGGAAGCCTTCATTCTCGGTGGTTTGATACCGGTGATATCTTTTGCAACATCTATGGCTTCGATCATCGAGTGTCTCGGGCCCGCAATGATGTATGTTTCTCCTGGTTCTCCCTTTTCCATAGCAAGAATGTGGGCTTCAATGATATCATCTATATGCGCCCAGCAAACCTCAGCACCTTTGGGAAGCAACGGGAGTTTTTCCTCCAAGTATTCATCTATCATTTTACCGGTGGCAGATGTGTCCCCCGGACCATAAACCACTCCTGGCATTACTATTACAAGCGGTAGATCCTGGTTCAACATCATCGGTTTTGCCACGGAATAATGCGCTTCCCATTTGGTATGGTCATATTCAGAGAGGTGTTTTCCCCTGAAAAGGTGATCCTCTTTCATCATCTCACCATTTGTATTGGAGAAAACTGAAAGAGTGGATGTGTAAACTCCCTTGTTGATGTTCATCTTCTTCATTGCATTCAGAATATTTCGTGTTCCTTCTACATTGATCCGCTCGGCTTTAGAGCTGTCCCTTTGACCGGTCTTGTACCATGCCGCAATATGGAAAAGGCCATCTGCACCCTCCATGGGTTCGATCAGGGTTTCGGGTTCAGTGATATCTCCTTGAAAGACCTCAACTCCAAGGTCTTCAAGCCATTTTGCTTTGGATGGGTCCCTAACAAGAGCTGATACCTCATGTCCGTCCGCTATCAATCTTCTGACAAGTTTCCCACCGATGAACCCGGTAGCGCCCGTTACAAAGTATCTCATACGAATCCTTCCCCGGTCAAATTATCAATGTTTGATCTTGAAATGGTCTGAAACAATCTCATGTACATTTTTCATTTTAGCTTCCTGAATGATCTCATATGGCCCCATGGTACCTTTCTCTGTCACGATCTTCGAGATAAGGTGGAGAGGTGTCTGATCGAAGTAGTAGTTGACAACATTTATCCCATCTCTGTCAGTGGTTATCTCATTTGGGGGCCTGAACTCTTTATGATAATTGTCAATTCCGGATGGAAGGATCTTCTCACTACCTGCGACGACGATCATATCCTTACCAAGTAATTTTGCATGGGAAGCAAGTCCCCTGGTCCCTATCTTGTTGACCAGATACTGGGGGGACAGTGAATCTGCACCAACCAATATGAGGTTCACATCCTCCATCTCCTGGAAAAGTGCACTATCTGCAACCAGGGTCACTGAGAGTCCCATGTCCCTGAGTGTTCTTGCCATTATTGCTCCCTCTCTTACAGGTCTGGCCTCTGATATTATGACCTCGAAGTCAATGTTCTTTTCAACCGCTTTCTTGAATGTTTCAATAATGGTTGAACTATTGGAGTAGGTCATTACCTTGAATCCGTTCTCAATGAGATCCGACCCGTTCAAAGCCACCTTCTCATGGGTTTCCTTGAGTTTTTTGGAGAAATTTGAGGAATACTCTTCCAGAGATCCTCCCTGGTCGATCACCAATAGGGCACCATTGACAAGGTTGATCATTGGCGCCATGGAAGATTTCTGTTTCAGGATGGTTCTACAAAGAG
>JAUVBH010000201.1 GCA_030591285.1 Thermoplasmatota archaeon | reverse complement strand
CCAGCGGCAAAAAGGAGCCCCTTATTGAATGTCTCTTCTTTGTTCTCATTTATCTTAGCTTCCAGTTGTTCGTGGGTGAGGGTCCGACTGCTGAACATCTTTGTTTTGCCAACAATGATCCTCTCAGCGATCCAACCAAGCATACCGCCAATGAAAATTGGAGTTGTAAGTGTGAATGGTAGATATATCCCGATGGCAACCGCCATGACAGGAAGATTTCTCCAGATCAAGAATACTGCAAGGACCACTCCAATACCGAACATGAGATAATTGAAGTCCCCGCCGAAGATCGCATCAACAGTGGAACCCATTATCACTGCTTGTGGAGCTGGAAGACTGCTGCTTCCCAACACAAAAGCCTTGGCAAGCACTGCAACTATCAGGGGGATCACTATTGCTCCAACAGCCACTCCAATGAAACGACCCCACTGGATCCTAATAGGTGTTGCTCCAAGTATCTGGGCGGTCTTAAGCTCCTGCATGGAATCGCCCGCTATTGCTGCTGAGCAGCAAACAACAGCAGCTACCAGAATGGTTGCTCCCATTGGATCTGTCAAATTGGAGATTCCGGCAACGGATAGTCCCAGAAGAACAAATGCAGTTAGAACCAGGGTTGTGATCGTAACGGAGGATATCGGATTGTTTGACGAACCCACTATTCCAGCCAGATACCCTGCAACTGCAGTGAAGAAGAATGTTGCAATCATCATGACAATTCCAAGAATTATCGCAGTATGCAACTCCTTGGTCACACCAAAATAGATCCCCACAACAAGTATGAAGATAATTATCAGGTAAATGGATGATACGTTAAAATCTCTCTCCGTCCTTATCGGTGCCGGTTCTCCCTTCTTATCTTTTCGCCCTCCCAGGGTCTGCTTGATGCTCTGTAAGAGTGTTTTCCTCATAGACCATAAAGTGTATGTCCCTCCCGCCAGGACTGCACCGATACCGATCCATTTTGTCTCCTGGAACCAGACCATCTCAATAGCCTCAAAGCCTTTGTACACGGTGTCAACGCCAGTTATTGGATCGGGGTATGTCCAGTTGTTTAAAAATCCAATGATCGGAAGTGCGATCACCCAACCGATGATCCCTCCAGAGAATACAATGAAAGATATCTTGGGTCCAATGATGTAACCTACACCAAGTAGTGCGGAAGAGATATTCACCCCTCCAAAGAGCTTCACCCTGCTTGTTGCAGTCGGGAAAACTCCCTGGATCTGTTCCTGCCATAGTGACAGACCAGATGTTGAAGCGAATTTCATAGTTCCTCCGATACCTGCTGCAATCGCAATGTACCAGATCCCTCTCCCACCTTTTTCCATAGCTTTCAGAACCTCGGCGGCTGCGACTCCTTCAGGATACGGAAGATCGAGGTCCTCAATGAACACCTTTCGCAGAGGGATCGTGAACAATATACCAAGAAGACCCCCCACCAGCGCAATAATTATCATTATCCCTAGGTTCAACGGATCCATCAGAGTGTCCCAACCTGCGTTCTCATTTCCCGGCAGGCCCCTGATGATCAGCATGGCTGGAAAAGTGAATATGATCCCGGCGGCCAGAGCTTCTCCGGCCACACCAATGTTCTTTGACATATTGATCTCAAGGATGTTACCTTTGAAGATCTTCAAAATAGCAAGAGCAAAAACGAGAGATGGGATCGTAGCGGAAACTGTCATTCCTACGAATAGACCAAGATATGCATTGGCAGCTCCCATTACAATTGTAATAATAATACCAACAACAATTGCTTTGAACGAGAATTCAGGAATATCATGATCTGCTGAGATGTAGGGTTCGTAGTCTGTCATGTTGCTCCCTCCTACTCATCTGCTCCTTCTGCTGCCATGTTATAGTACTCATAATCAACAGAGAGTGAGAAGTCGTTCCCGCTATCGGTCAAACCCAGCACACCAGGACCCGTTACTGGGGTCCACATTCCTGTGGACTCCAACGTCACCTCAACGGTCCAATTCCCCATCCCTGCGATCCCTTCTTCATACAACCGGGCCAAATAAGTATCATCAAGGGATTCGGAGATCTCAAGGTCACCTGTTCCACCCACGGAGTTTGGTCCCTGCTCATCAGAGGCGTTCCCATCAGGTTGTAGAACACGGATGGAAAAAACATCGGGCTGATTATCATATCTTCTCACTCTGGGACGACCGGGAGGATTACTTTCATCGCTCCATGATAGCTTGGCGGTGAAATTCTTGATCACCTGTCCGCCTTCCTCGGAGATGGAAAGAACGAATGTATCTCCAGGGGTCAGAGAACCAGTATCAGCGGCAGTACTTCGCTGAATTGGAACATCCAGGAATATATTCGGCCCCTGAGTTCTATTTTGCTCGGTAGGTTCAACGGACCTACTACCGAACCCGATGGAGGTTCCCAGCATCAAGATGAATATGAGTATACCGACATTCCGAACGATCTTATCATACCTGTTCATTGCACCACCGCAGGCTATATAGACAAGGACTACCCGTGTCAGGGAATGGGTTATCGAGGACTATGGATATAAAGGTTCACAGAGTGATTTTATTCTTCATTATCTTCCCAATCATCCTCATCCAAATCAGTGTATTCTATCTTGGAGAGCTCTGCATCCGCCTTTGAACGCTGGTTTCTGCTGTAGATCACCGCAGCGATAATAACCACTATCACGACAATGACAAGGATCACAATTACCAGGATAACCATTGAGTTATCCGCAGGGGTGGAGGATTCCACTTCACCCACAGTAACATCATATTCCTCTTCATCCGCAACAGGACCGTTGGGCATTGATATGGTCACCTTCATCTTGTATTCGCCTTCCTCGGTAGGGGTTGTCATATTAATGCTCCATGCCCCATCTTGACCAACGGTTGCTGTTCTTTCCAGTACCTGATCTCCATCCAATGTCAATGTTAATGTCACAAGGAATCCGGTGGAATCATCCACTGAACCCGTGGTACGAATGGTTTCTCCAGGTCCCCACCCATCTTCAGGGGCTGGGAAGATCTGGGGAGACCCAAGCAAGTGGTCCTTACCATATCCATCTCCCGTTGTGAACTCAAAGATGAAATCTGACACGAGAGGTTCACTCTCAAGACCATAGACACCTCCAGGCAGGGTCAAAGTGTAGTCCTTCCCCTGTTGGAAATATCCTGTGATCTTCAATTCGGATCCAGATACCCATTCAAGTTCTGATCCCTGAACGACCGGATCGAATATAAGTGCCGATTCCACCGCCTGTTTGTCAACATTGTAAGTGAAGCTCAATCTGATGGTGCTGTCAAGAGGGATCGAGGAGGTCTCGGATGGTTCCAGTATTGAGATGGTGATCGCAGGAGGTTTCACTTTGAACATGGTCGTGTTTCCCAGTGGGAACATCGATACATTATCCCATCTCATCAGGTCTTTTGAGATCCTCACATTGTAGATAGTGTTCGGTTCCAGATCACCGGTAGGGGTGAAGGTTATCGTCCTGTTTTCATTGGATCTGACATAATCACCGCTGATCGGTGCACTGAGACCATTTGGTATCACTGACATCAATCGGTTCATTTGATCATATTCTGGAACCATAATGGATTCTTTGAAAGTGAATACAATATTTGTGTCCGGCTCGATATTTTCAGCACCGGGTGCAGGAATAACTGAATACCATCCGTTGATATGATGGAGATTAATAACGCCTGCCTGATAGAACATTCCAGCGCTCAGAACAAGGTCTTCCTCGAACGATCTGTATCCATACATGCTTCCATTTATCGAAAAAGATCCTGTTACGACAAACTGCTGTGGATCAACTGTGATATTGAAGTTCCCTGTCTCATCCGTAACAGCAGTAAAACCCTCAAAATGCGCAATATAACCTTCAAGGACCAACCCTTCGAAAAGAAGGGTTCCATTGATATGGATCAGTGGAAGGTCTGGAGTTGAGAAAGTGAATTGGAGGTTCCTCCATAGTATCTGTTCAGGAGAGTTCAAGGTCATCAATTCATCCGAAATGATCAGAATGAAACTGGATTCCAACGGAAGTGTGATCATCGGATCGACAATGTACGTCAGGTCATCGGACCCTTTTTCAGGAGGTGTCAATGGGACCTCCTCAACAGGCGTCCCGACATCATCTATCCTCCACATTGTTACATTGAGTGTAGAAAAGGTAATGGCTTCCGGTAGGTGAATGAGGAAATCAGTATTTGCTATCACAGTCTCATCTGGATT
>JAUVBH010000215.1 GCA_030591285.1 Thermoplasmatota archaeon | reverse complement strand
GATCATTGATGATATTGAACCCACGGATATCGAAACCGATGAAAGAGATCGGACAACCTTCTGGATCATCTTTGGTTTCGGTGCTCTTGTAATATTGTTGCTTGTTGCGATGATCGCTATCTTGAGAGTTCCAGATGATTGATGGAACATAAGAAAAGATGATAGTTTTGAATATGCAACTGCTCATTCGGGACCATGGACGAGGAGGGTTCCTTCAGCGGCCTTGAATTTGATCTTGAAGAGATCGGAGGTATTGAGGGTCTGAAGAAGTTGAGGCCAAGTAAACAGGCCCTGAAACGGTTGGAAAAGATGTATTCCATACTTTCATCTGACAACAGGATAGAGATCCTGTTCTTCCTGAATTTCACTCCAATGCTGCCAAGTGATCTATCATCGGTAACTGGAATGGCTCCGAACCTTCTATCATTTCATTTAAGGAAAATGGAGAATGCCGGGATAGTGGTTGGTGAGAGAGAGGGCAGAAAGATCCTGTATTCGATAACAGACGTTGGCAGGTCATTATCGGGGCCCTTGACGAAGTAGCCTACCAAAAATAATAAATCCAGATAATCAGGTCCATTGATCGTGAAGATCAGAGCGATCGTTCTTGCACTCATTATCGTACTGTCAGTTTTTGCTCTTAGTGGAGAGACCCCAGCCGAAGCAGTTGGTGAGAAAGTATTGGCTGATGAATTTCATGAAGTGGTGGTCATTGATCAAAATACTGAGGTCTCCTGGATAGGTCGAAATATGATCCTCCACAGGGGTTTAACAGTAAATGGAACCCTGGCAATAATAAATTCTACGATCACTCTGAATGTTTACGGTATCGGGAACTATGGAAATCTTAACATTTTCAATAGTACTATTTTCTTCAACGGGTCCAATGTGTACAATGTTGGAACATTCAACGTTACAGATCACGACGGTGATCCATCAACCAATAACGATGCATCTGATCTGATCTTCAACAATGGGATCGACAATAATTTCTATAACCATCATGGAGACCAAAGCATTGTGAACATTAACAGGTCATATCTTGAGGGAGCTTCAATTTACAGGGGATCCCTTGATCTGCATGGACTTGTAATGAATAACTGCTCCATTCGAGAGTCTATGTGGTCCTCATCATTTCGGGATCTGAAGATGGTGGGGAATGGTACTGGGGTGGCATTTATTGTAAACAGCGCTTACATACCAATTGATGATATTTCAGTTTCAAATTATCCTCTAGGTCTCCGTCTCCCTGGCACAATGGAACATCGGAATCTTTCAATTCAAAATTGCTGGACTGGGATCATGTTCAATCATGGGACACCAGTAATAAAGGAATCCAGGTTTGTTGATAATGATGTTCACATATCCACTGGCAACAATATCACCCTGAACGGTGTCGAATTCATAAATGGAACCATCAATTTCTCCCCCTTTGGTGTCACTGCCATCCAGAATTGCAGGTTCACTGGGTTGGATCGAATCTCCAATATCACGAATGGGGTTGTCAGAAGATCGACCTTCACCGATTGTGTGAATCCTATCAACAATGTTGTGAATACCATTATCCTTGAGAATTATTTCATAGGGAGCACAATTGCTGTCGAGAACACTATAGATTGTAGGATCTACCACAATTCATTCATTGACAACATAAGGATCGTTTCTGGGCCTCCCCTTTCAACCTGGTATAACGAAACCCTTGAAGAAGGGAACTATTATGACATATATTCTGGACTGGACGATGGTTCTTCAGGAAGGAGAGCAGATGACGGGATAGGTGACACACAACTTATCTATCTCTCAAGAGACCCTTTTCCATTGATGCAGGACCAGCACTGGAACATGCCCCGGTTGCCTGAGTTGGATATACAATATGAAGGAGGTTCGGACACTGTCAATATCGATTGGGACCCCATAGGATCCAATTTCATCATCCAAAGATCGACAAGTCTGGATTTCTCAACTCACTTGGTAGCCTGGTCCGTATCTGATTCCGAATTAATCATTGAGAATAATCCAAACGCAACTCTTTACTTCAGGGTTAGGGGATACAATTCATACGGGTCCAGAGGTTGGAGCAACATTGTTAACGTCCTTGTGAACCAGATGCCACTAGCTCCAACAAATATCAAGGTTGACCCCATCCCGGAAGGAGAATCGCTTTTGGTTACCTGGGAATGGCAGGGTGAGGACGTTGATAGAGGTATGATCCTCATAAGAAGAGGAGGCATCGATCTAAATCCTCAGATCGTGTATCGAAGCGAAAACGCCCATGTGATCCGGGACCTGGACAATTTCATTCAATACACAATAGGTATGATATCGATAGATCAATCTGGCTTGAATTCTGATCTTTCCGAAACCGTGAATGCTACCCCTATCGATCAGGTTCCTCCTCCTCCCCCACGGAGGGTCAGGGCCATAACTAAGGGAAATGAATCCATTGCGATCGAATGGGATCCTCCGTTAACCCAGGATCTTTGGGGATATATCATCTACAGGAGAGATCCTGGTCAATCCGAATTCGATGAGATAACCAGGTTATCGAAGGGAGTTCTCTACTTCGAAGATATGAACCTCAAGGATAACACGACATATGAATATGCCCTCTCTTCTGTGGATGATGACGGACCTGTATCGGGTCTTAGTAGCATCGCAATGAATACAACACTTCATTTCAATCATCGGCCGGTCTTTTCAGGAAGTGAGTTGATACTTTATCTGATAGAAGATGAAGGACCCCTGTCAAGTGATATATTGAAGGATTTCTCCGATCAGGATGGGGACGATCTCACTTTCTCCATAGTGGAATTCTTCCCATTCAGGACAACGATCTCCAAGGATGTCCTCTGGGTGATCCCGGAACTTGACCAGGCAGGGGAAGGGTATGTTCAGATCAAGGTATCAGATGGGGAGGAATCAGTTCCGTATCTAATTGGTATAATAGTGGAACCTGTGGATGATCCACCAAGAGATATTTCCATCCTGTATCCTATCAATGGTAGTGTTTTACTTCCTGGCGCCCCAGTTACCCTTGAAGCATCTGGATATGATCCGGACACTGACCAGGGAGATGTTATGAACGTTACCTGGTCTTCCGATATTGAAGGAATACTGCATATCAGCACACAATCCAACCTTCGGGCCATTGTCGAACTTCGTACCGGGATACATGTTCTGGAACTTAGAGTGGAAGATAGAACAGGGAACACGGTCGTTGACCAGGTTACCGTTGTGGTCTCACTCTGGGGTTGGGGAGAAATGCCATGGGCAGCTGACTTTCAACTGTCTCCAGAAAAAGTGAATTCAGACCTCCCCCTCATAATGCTCGATCTCACCAACGACAGCCCTCTTGTTCTAAGGTTCAATATCAATGGGAATATGGGAGAGACCAGATTGAGTGAAAGGAATATTCTGGTGGGTCCCAAGTCACAGGGATCGATCACAATTCAACTACCATTTGGCCTGGAGCCCGGAAATGAGATAGAGGTGATCCTCGAGATAGATACCCAGACCCTGAATGGGACCTATGGAGGAACACAGGAGATCTCAAGAACATTCAGAGTTGAAGGATCGAATGGGTCCAGTGGGGAGACCGGAGCAATGGTTGCAGTAATAGTCATCATCTCGATATTCGCCCTTTTAGGGGTAGGGGCATACATTTTCTACATGTACAGGCTGAAGGCTCGAAATTGACCACAAAGGTGATTAGGGAGCTTTACATGGTCTCTCCGGAGGCATCCAATGGTCCAAGATAAGCGGATAAACCTCGGTGATGGTGCTGGTGGAGAATTGATGCAGAGGATGTTATCTGAGATCATACTTCCTTTGATAAGGACCTCCGATCCAGATCCTGATCCTACCGGAATACCTGCTGATCTTTTGGATGATTCCACGGTGGTCGATGATGTAGCTTTCACCATTGATGGACATACCGTTTGGCCTCTGGAATTTCCGGGTGGGGACATTGGTTCCCTCTCCGTTATTGGAACCGTTAATGACCTGTGGGTGGTTGGTGCAAGACCTCGGGCCTTGGCACTTTC